>NJDG01000025.1 GCA_002254885.1 Thermoplasmatales archaeon ex4572_165 | reverse complement strand
ACTCAACATGGAAAGATACAATTAATGCGTATGTTGGAGACATAGCAACATTTAATGTAACAATTAAAAATCATGATATGATTGCTTATAACCTGGCAATTATTGATACAATGCCAACATCTTTTCAATATATTAATGGAAGTTCAGTGTTTTTTTGGGAGAATAAGACTTTTTACAAAGAACCTGTTTATGATGAAACTAATAATACATATCTATGGCTTGAAATAAATAAAGTAAATTTTGATTCAAATGAAACTGGATATTTTATACCAGGCGATACAATAAGCCTTCATTATAATATTATAATTAAAAATTCTGGTACTAATACCAATAAAGTATCCGTAAATTCAAGCCCATGTGGAAGTGGTTGTGAGTTGTTAACAGGTACTGATTCTGCAACAATTAATGCAACAAATCCTATACCAGAATTATCTGTTGAAATCATTGTACCCAATGATGTTTTCGTAGGCGAATTTGTTGAAATACATGCAAATGTAGTAGGTGGTAATTTTCCTTATTTATATCGATGGGATACAAATAATGATTCTATTTACAATGATGAAAATAAGAGTAGTATCATAAAAAAATGGGATACAATTGGTACATATCCAATTAGTGTAAGAGTAACTGATAACAGTAGTGACAATTGCACTGATTCTGTTGATGTTAATGTTACTATTGAACCTTTATCTGTTGATGCAGGAGGACCATATTATGCGAATCAAAATGAATTAATTCAATTTAATGGGTCTGCATATGGTGGAATTGGGAATTATACATGGTTCTGGGATTTTAATGATGGTAATGTTTCAACAATTCAAAATCCATCACAGGCGTTTTCACAAGTTAAAACATATAACATTAAACTAAGTGTTACTGATGAACGAAATATTACTATAAATGATACCACATTTGTTATCATAAGCAAGCCGGATGAAGACCCACCGGAAATAATAATTGAATCCCCAATAAATGCATTATATTATAAAAATAAAGCTATATTTCCATTTTTCACCCCATTTATATTAGGAACTGTTGATATCAATGTTACCGCAGAAGATGATGATTCAACAATTAATAAAATTGAACTTTATATAAATGATCTGCTAGTTCATTCAACCACCTCTTCAATAATGAGTTATAATTGGGATGAACAAATATTTGGTAAACAAACGATATCAATAAAAGCCTTTGATTCTAATGGAAATCAACAATTTATCGAGAAAAATGTTTGGAAGTTTTTCTAAACAATTTTTCCCTCTCTATTTTTTCATTCACCAATAATTTGTACTATGATATTACGATTTCTTGGTGATGTATCAAGCTCTATGAATATGATTTGTTGCCATGTTCCATGGATGAGTTTTTTGCCTTCAAATGGTATAGTGATACTTGGCCCCATGAGTGTTGCTTTTACATGGGATCTTCCATTGTCATCATGCCACTTTTCATGATGAGCATAATTTTGATTTTTTGGTGCGATTTTATCTAATGCTTTTGGAAAATCTTCTTTTAACCCAGGTTCATATTCTATTGTTGAAATGGTACCTGTGGAACCAGGTACAAATACACAACATATCCCATTTGTTAGATTAGATGAATTGATAGATTCTTGAATTTTGTTAGTTATGTCAATGATATCATTTTCACCTTTACTTTCAACATTTATTTTTGAGTGATAAACAACCATTATTTTTCCTCCTTATATTTTCAAGGTTGTATATTTTTCTTTTTCCCCGATGCATTTCGATTAAACACCCCAAAATCTGAGATATCTAATAGTTGTTTGTCTGAAAAGATTGGTCCTTCTATGCAGACTCTAAGTCCTTCTCCAATGCAACATTGTCCACAAATTCCAACTGCACATTTCATGTATCGTTCCAAAGATGCTTGAAGGGAAATATTGTTTTTTATACATATTTCAAAAATTGATTTCATCATGAGTTCTGGTCCACAAGTATAAATTGTATCGATTTGTTTTTCTTTTATAATTTTTTCAGTGAGTTTTGATGTATATCCTTTGTATCCTTTTGATCCATCATCTGTTGCAATATGTACATTTGCATCTGTTTTCTGTAATCGTTTTATGAAAAATAATTCGTCTTTTGTTTTTGCACCTAGTATCACATCAACGGGTTCATCTCTTAATAAACAGGATTCTACTGCAGGAGCAATCATGGCAATTCCAGTTCCCCCACCAATAAAGAGATGATGATTTCCATGAAATGAAAAACCATTACCATAAGGACCTCTAATACCAATGAGGTCATGTTTTTTTAGGTTAAATAATGATTTTGTAGCATCTCCAACAACTCTGAAAGTGATAGCTTTATTATCATTATTAATATTTGATACACTCATTGGTATTTCATCAATACCAGGTATCCAGATCATAAAGAATTGCCCCGGTATTGTTTCTAATTTATAAAAAAATGTAATTGTTTTTATGGAGTCAGTTTCATTTTGTATGGACTCAATTTTTACAATTTCAGGTTGATTCATTTATGTGCAACTCCAATGAGTTCTTTGATATTTTGATAATTGTTTTGTGTCATCCATTTTATTACTTGTTCTTTTAGTTGTGTAAATATTTGAATTCCATTGTAATATATCCCTGAGCCAACTTGAACCGCGGATGCACCAGCCATAATGTATTCGATAACATCTTCTCCTTTTGTGATACCACCAACTCCAATTATTGGAATTTTTATCGCTTCAAATATTTCATAAACATTTCGGATGCCAATTGGTTTTATTGCTTTTCCAGAATATCCGCCGATTTTATTTGCAAGTATTGGTCTTTTAGTTTCAATATCAATTTTCATAGCTTTTACAGTATTAATAGCAACAATTGCATCAGCACCACCTTGTTCTGCTGCTTTTGCCAGCATACAAATATCATTGACATTTGGAGAAAGTTTTACAAAAATTGGGATTGATACTGATTGTTTCACTGCTCTTACTATCTTATTTATTTCTTCTGGATCTTGACCTATTTCAAGACCATATCCTTTTGCATGTGGACAGCTAAGGTTTAGTTCCAAAGCATTTACACCATAATTTTGCATTTTTTCTGAAAGAATTTCAAATTCTTCAACATTTGATCCAAAAATGCTACCTATGATTTTTCCATTATCATTATTAATTTTTTTTATTTCTGAACCATACGAGTCAATACCAGGATTTGGTAATCCCATTGCATTTAAGAGACCATGTTCTAATTCTAAAAATGTAGGGTTGGAATGTCCGTTTCTTTCATGTAATCCAATTGATTTAGTTACAACTGCTGCTGCATCTTCCTGTAAAATTCTTTTCATACTTCCAGCATCTTCATCCATTATTCCAGATGCAAGAATAAATGGATTTTTTAATTCTAAATTGTTAATACATGTAGTTAATGAAACCATTAATATCCTCAGGGTAGCATATGGGGATTCTTATTAAAACAATTTTGTTTACGCAAATTTCATTAGTTTAATATTATTATCAGTTATTTGATAATATGGCATATATTGTGACAAGTTGGTTTGGTTGTTTCAGATTTGATGATGATGGAAATCTAGATTTGAAAATTCTTTTTGAAAAAAATAAAGATACAATAGCAGAGAAATTATCCATTATAGCAAATAATGATACATTACCAGAAGAAAGAAGTTTGGTAAAAGATTTTTCAAATGTTATTGTTAATCAAAAACGATTGCGTTCAATTGGACATTACAATCCGTCTCATCATTTTTTTAAAAAGTTTTATTCTGAAATAGAAAAATATGGATATTCTAAAGATCTACTTAAAAATGCTTCTTTAATACATGCTTCAAAACATATTGAAAAGAAACTTAGTTTACCTGATTTTCAAATTATTCAAAAGGTACATGCAATAGATGATCTTATTCATTCTTTGAATGTGTTTGATGAGCGTTTAACTACATGGAAGATTTTTTCAATTGAAAATGAAAACCTTAAATCTTTTCAGGATCTGATGAGTCAGATGTCATCTGAGATTAATAAATTACAAGTAGAAATTAAGGATCAAACTTCAGTTATTGCTCCTAATACTTCTATTTTAATTGGTCCTATGTTAACTGCTCGTTTGTTGGTTCATGCAGGTTCATTACAAAAATTTGCAAGACTTCCTGCTTCTTCAATTCAATTGCTTGGTGCTGAAAAAGCATTGTTTAGATTTAAAAAAGAAGGTGGTAAACCTCCAAAGCATGGGGTTATATTTCAGCATGAGGCATTATTAAAGGCTTCAAAAAAAGATAAAGGTAAAATTGCTAGATTGATATCATTGAAAATAATTCTTACAATTAGAGCAGATGTTTATACGAAACGAAGTATTGGATTGCAATTGAAGGAAGATTTTGAATCTCAAATCAAACAATTATCATATATTAGTATAAATCAGAATAAAGATAAATAAGAAGATGATATTAGGAATGTAAATTGTATTATGATGTTTGAGAAGGTGGCAAACAGTTCATGGGTGATATTAAAACGGTCTTTAGGGACATTGGTCAGATTTTCATTATTATTGGTCTTGTTTCATTGGTCACTTTAATTGTACCTTTATATTTTGGTGAATATCATGGAAATACATCGTATGATGGGATTTATCCTTTGTTGATTACGGTTGCTGTATATCTGCTTTCAGGTCTTCCATTGTATTATTTTTTTCGAAAAGCAGAACCTGCAAATTTTAAAACTGCAATGGTAACTGCTGCTCTTGGATGGTTAATTGTATCAGTTATTGGAAGCATTCCCTTTTGGTTAATGCCATATAATACCTCAACTTTGGCTACTATGGGCTTATTATCTGGTTTTTTTGAGTCGATGTCGGGTTGGACTGGAACAGGTTTAACTATGGTAGAAAATGAGGCATTGCTGCCTAAAACCCTTCAGTTTTGGAGAACATTTATTCAATGGATTGGGGGTGTTGGAGTTATAGTTTTAACTCTATCAATTCTTGCTAGACCTGGAACTGGTTCTTATGTTTTGTATAAAGGAGAAGCTCGTGATCAAAAAACACATCCATCTGTTGTTTCAACAGTACGAACAATTTGGTGGATTTTTTCATTATATACAATAATTGGAATATTTTTATTGATCATTATTGGTTTTATAACCGTAGATGGTATGAATATATGGGAATCAATAAATCATGCGATGACAGGTATGGCAACAGGTGGTTTTTCAGTTACAGATGATAGTATTACAAGTTTTGGATGGTTAAGTCAATTAGTTATTATTATTTTAATGATGCTAGGTTCAATTGCTTTTGCTGCTCATTATAATCTTCTAAATGGAAAAATTAAGAAATTTCTTGCAGATACGCAACTTCGTGCTTTACTTCTTATAACTTTTATTGGCATTATTTTATTAACTATTTTTAATGCATCTCACCCATATTTTAACTTAGATGAACTTCCTAATGTTTTTGGTCCCGCTGCATTTCAATTTATTTCTGCGATTAGTTGTACCGGTTTTGCATCTGTTGAGAGTCTTGCATCTTGGTCTGAATCATCAAAATTGATTTTATCATTTGCGATGGTAATCGGGGGAGCAGCAGGATCTACTGCAGGGGGAATTAAATTATTTCGAGCTATACTTTTGTATAAAGGTGTTGGCTGGAGGATAAAACAATCGATTTCTTCTCCTCGAAGGGTATTTGTACATAAACTTGGTGAAAAATGTTTATCAAAAGAAAACACGTTGGATTTGATTAATGAGGCAGCAATTATTTCATTTATGTGGATAATTATTTTGTCCATTGGAATTCTTGTCATCTCAGTTTTTTTTCCTTTTGAAACTCTTGGTACGGTTATATTTGAAGTATGTTCTGCACAGGGTAACGTTGGACTCTCTGCAGGAATAACCACTGTTGACATGGCTCCTGTTGCAAAAATCATGCTTATTTTAAATATGTGGGTTGGAAGACTTGAGATTATCCCAATAATAATACTATTCCGTTCTTTATTTGGAATGCGTAAAAATTTTGTTTAAAAAGAGATTCTTTGAATTCGTTTTATTGATGATCATGTTGTTTCAATAAAACGAGTTGTTCATCCTGGAATTTTTTGATAAATATATCAATTTGTTGAATGGTTGTAAGAAGCTTATAGATTTCTTCGTCTTCTGGGGATGAAGGAACAATAGAATCTTGATTTTCTTCTCTTTTTTTATGAAAATCAGTTTTTTGATATTCAATATTTAGTATTTCACGAGCAGTTTTCAATGTTTTAATTTTTTCTGTAATGTCAGATAATGATTGTGGCATGAATGTTTTCCTCCATCGCAATCCAAGATTAAATGTTAAATAAGAATAACATAAGGTATACAAATAGTTTTATATCATATTATAATGAGAGTTCCATTAATCCTGTAACTAGTGATTTTTTCCTAGAAATTTCAATTGGGATATCTAATAGAATGATTTCGTTTGTTACTTTAACTGTTGCATCAATAAGATGTCCACCAAATGTTTTTTTTCTTTCAGATCCAATAACTGCATGAAGGTGAGGAAGATATGTTTCTTCATGTGGAATGATTGTTCCAGAAAGAGAAAGCAATTCATAGGTTTCGTTAAATAGTTCTGGTGTATAGTTGTTATTTTCTTTAAAATAACCTAATGTTACTTCTGTTAATTGTCCGATTCCTGAGAGTATTACACCTGTGATAATAGAATGCTTTTCACATACGGTAATTAAAGATTTTAAAAGATTTTCGCCTGGTTTTAGATGAACAATTAAATAGTGTTGATTTTTTTTAATTTCCATAAGATATTTGAATATGCAATTGTTGTTTATTAAATTATAAGTTATGTTACTTACATTTGAGGTTTATAGATGAAAGAAAAAGATATGGACGAACTTTCAAGAAAAATTCAAACATGTCAACAATGTGATCTTGGAATGGTACGAAAAAATCCTGTAATTGGCGAAGGGTCATTAGATTCAAAAATATTGTTCATTGGTGAAGCACCAGGTTTTAATGAGGATCAAAAAGGGAAACCGTTTGTTGGAAGAGCTGGAAATATACTAAATGAACTACTTGAACATATTAATTTGAAAAGGGAGGATGTATATATTGCAAATATTTTGAAATGTCGCCCTCCAGAAAATAGGAATCCTAAAAAAAATGAAGTTGATCTTTGTACTCCATTTCTGGATGCTCAAATTGATATTATTCAACCACAAATCCTTGTTCCATTAGGGAACTTTTCTTATAGATATCTTTTTTCTAAATATAATATTCCAATTGACAAAATTAGTGTGGATCATGGAAAACTTTTCAAGAAACAAACAATATTGGGTGTTTTGCATTTTTTTCCTATGTATCATCCTGCTGTTGCTACATATAATCCTAATAAAATAACTATTCTTTTAAAGGATTTTGAAACACTTGATAATTTTTTGGAAAAACCTTTAATTAGTATTCATGGATGAAAAATTATGCATTTTATTGGAAGAACTTCAAATATACGAAATGCACCCATAATTAAACTATTACAGGACTCAAAAGTTTCAAAAGAAGTTATTTCACTTGGACAAGGAATACCTTTTTTTAGGCCACCTGAAAATTCTATTGAATCATTTATTAAAAATTCATCATTAAAAAATGGTTATTCTTATTCAACTGATGCAGGACTAATCGAATTAAGAAAAGCAATTAAAGTTAAACTAAGTATTGAAAATAACATAATTGTAGATGAAGAGCAGATTGTTGTGACGGCTGGCGCGAATCAAGGATTTATGAACGTTATAATGTCGATAACTGATTCAGGTGATGAAATTATTTTGATAACACCTTCTTATTTTAATTATATTATGTCTACGCGTCTTGTGGGTTGTAAACCCGTTCTTGTTTCATCAGATGAAAGTACAAATTTACCAAATATTGAAGAAATAAAAAAAAGGATTTCAGATAAAACCCGCGCTATTGTAACTATTTCACCAAATAATCCAACAGGTGTTGTTTATCCAAAAAACTTATTGAAAAATATTAATGATATTTGTATGGAAAATGAATTATATCATATATCCGACGAGGTCTATGAGTATTTTACATATGATAATAATTATCATATAAGTCCTGCATTTTTTGATAAAGATATGGATCATACAATTTCTCTTTTTTCATGTTCAAAATCATTTGCTATGTCGGGATATCGAATTGGATGTATCATTACACCGAAACATCTTTTTAATGAAATCTTAAAAGTTCAGGATACGATCGGTATTTGTGCGCCTGTTCCTAGTCAATATGCAGCAATTAAAGCATTTGATCTAGGAAGCTCATATATGAATCAATATATTTCTGAGATCAATGAAATAAGATTATTGTTTTATGATGTTTTAAATGGGTTGGATTCTGTTAATGTGAATTTACCACAAGGCGCAATGTATTTTTTTCTACATTTAAAAAAGGAAATAAACACTTGGGATTTAGCAAAGAGGCTTATTGATGAATATGACATTATAACAATTCCGGGTGAAGTTTTCGACTCAAATTATTCTTCTTTAAGGGTTTCATTTGGAAATTTAAGAGTTGATGAATCAAAAGAAGGAATAGTGAGATTAAAAAAAGGACTTGAAATATTATTATAACCATAAATTTTTGTAAGGATAGTATCACATGTTATTTTTTTCATATTGATATTTTTACAGGGTTTGTTTATATAATATTAATAACACACTAATGCTTAGAGATTTACTTACTATTGTAATCCCGAAAGGGGCTGGATTTCACCTCTTCTTGCACCCTTAATATCCAGCTCCTTTTTCCCTCCTTTAACTAATTATAGAAAAAAAATTCAATAGTTTTATCCGAAAAATATATAATCAGATTTATGTATTATGGTTTGTGGTGTTAGGGATGCAAAAAACATTGTTTGATTTCTTCGAAGAAGATATAGAAGATATTATTAATAAGCAAAAATAAATGTGAATCAAAAGAGTTTTTGAATCATATATTCTTTATAATAGTTTGATTTAAATTGTAAAAAGAAGTACAATGAAAAAGTTAAACATAATCTTTTAATTATTTTCAATCTATATAAATCGTCTTTTAAGCTTCTTTGATTATACATTAAATGGGATAGATTTGTACAATAAAAAATAAATACTATTTCAATACAGAACCTTGTTTGTGTGGTAGTATGGATAAAATTATTAAAAAAAAGGTTTTAGATTGGATTGATGAAAAAATATTGCGCGGAGAAAAAATATTTGAAATAGATTCGTGCATATTAGATATTGGTTTAAACCCATTAAAAAAGAATGATTGCGAGTGTGTTGAGGAAGTTTTTACTTTACATCAAAAATTGATCAATGATCAATATTGTGCTTGTTTTGAAAAAAATACATAGATTTTAATCTTTTTTTAACGGAAATCATTAAATTTAATGGTTTCATATACATTTATGATGACTGAGGATTCTTTAATAAAATCATTGAAAAATTGTGGAGCTATTCAATTTGGACATTTTGTATTAACCTCGGGTGCTGAAAGTGACTATTATATTGATATTAAAAAAGCAAGCACAGATCCGAAAACCCTAAAGATGATAGCTAAACATATGACGAAATATATTTCAGGTTCGGATATTATTGCTGGTATGGAACTTGGTGCTGTTCCTCTTATTGTTGCATTATCCCTTGAAACCAATTTGCCATATGTAATTATTAGAAAAACTAAAAGAAGTCATGGCACCGGTAAACAAATAGAGGGTGGAAATGTAGAAGATAAAAAGGTATTAATTATCGAAGATGTGACTACTAGTGGCGGATCGGTTGTTAAAACTATTGATATCATCAAAGAGAATAATGGGACTATTGTAAATGTTGTTACAGTTGTGGATCGTGAATGTGGTGCAAAAGAAGTTATAACTGATCAAAAAGTTTTATTTACTCCACTTTTAACTGTTTCTGAAATATTAAATGATTAACACATTTTAAGGATAAAAAATAAGAATTTGATTGGTGAGTTTAAAAATGAATATATTAGTTATTGGGGGCGGAGCCCGTGAGCATGCAATTTGTAAGGCAGTATATCGATCAAAAAACAATAAATTATTTTGCCTTATGAGTAATAAAAATCCCGGTATTGAAAAGATTTGTGAAGTAGTTTCTATCAACAAAGAAACAGATACTAATGCAGTTGTTTATTTTGCAGAAAAACATGATATTGATATGGCATTAATCGGGCCAGAAGCACCATTACAAAAAGGTCTATCTGATATTTTGATTAAAAAAGGTTTTTCAGTTTGTGCACCAAGTAAAGATGCAGCAAGAATTGAAACAGATAAAGAATGGATGCGTAATTTATTAAAGAAACACAAGATAAATGGCCAGTTAATCACTGAATGTTTTATTGACTCAAAGAAGGCAATAAGGTTTATTGAAGAATTACATGGTGATGTTGCAATTAAACCAATTGGTCTTACTGGTGGAAAAGGCGTTAAGGTTTCTGGCGATCATTTTAATACAATGGATGAAGCAGAAGAATATATTCAGGAGATATTGCAAAATGAAATTGGTGGCCAAGCAAAAGTACTTATTGAGGAAAAAGCAATTGGTGAAGAATTCACTCTCCAAGCATTTTCTGATGGTATCATCATTCTACCATTACCACTCGTTCAAGATCATAAACGTTTGAAACCTGGTGATGAAGGACCAAATACTGGTGGAATGGGTTCATATTCATCAAAAGATGGTTTACTCCCTTTTGTTAAAAAAAGTGATTATGAACAATCAGCATTAATATTGCAACATATTGTTGAGGCATTAAATAAGGAAAATTGTCCTTATATTGGTCCCATTTATGGCCAATTCATGTTAACTAATGACGGTCCAAAAATAATTGAAATTAATGCCCGATTTGGAGATCCAGAAGCAATGAATGTATTACCTTTGATTAATAATGACTATATAACTCTCTGCAAATCTATGTTAGATAAATCGCTTCATCAACAAAAACTTGATATTAAAAAACTTGCAACTGTTTGTAAATATATTGTTCCAGAGGGGTATGGTGTTAAAAGTATGATTGGAGAAAAAATAGATGTTGATGAATCATTAATTGAGAAGTCAGGTTCACTTTTATTTTATGCATCTGTCAATAAAAAGGATGATCATATTACCACTACATCGTCTAGATCTCTTGCAATAGTTGGACTTGCAGATAATATCTCTGATGCGGAAAAAACCTGTGAAGAAGGATTAAAAGCAGTTAAAAGCGATCATATTTTTATCCGTCATGACATTGGAAGAAAAGCTCTTATTGAAAAGAGAGTTACACATATGAAAAAGATTCGTGGTATGTAATAATTATGAAACAAGAAATATTTCTATATTTAATTGGAACCGCAGGTTCAGGTAAATCTACACTTGCCCATACTTTCAAACAGTGGACAAACGTTCATGGAATTGACTCTGTTGTTGTTAATCTTGACCCTGGTGCAGAAAACCTACCATACTCCCCAGATGTAGATATACGTGATTGGATTTCATTAAAAGAAATTATGAATGATCATGGTCTTGGACCAAATGGTGCCCAGGTTGCATGTGCTGATTTAATTGCTATGAATATGGATGATGTAAAAAAAAGCATTCAATCTTTTAAAACTGATTTTGTTGTACTTGATGCACCAGGGCAACTTGAATTATTTGTGTTTCGAGAATCTGGAAGATTGATAATGCAGACATTACAACCCAATCGTTCAGTAATCGGATATTTAATTGATCATGTACTAGCAAGAACACCATCAGGATTTATAACACAATTGTTATTATCTTTGACAGCTCAATATAGGATTGGAATCCCTCAGATAAATATGTTGAGTAAAGCAGATATGTTCACGGAGTCCGAGCTTGATGAGATCATTTCATGGTCTAAAGATTCTGGACTATTGGAAACTGCGGTATCTAATCAAAAAGCAACAGTCTATAGAGAGATGAGTGAGGGTATCCTTAGATTGATCGAAGGATTCTTACATCATTCAAGTATATTTCCAGTATCAAAAGAAGAGTATTTAGGAATTGATGATCTTTATACAAATATTCAATTCATATATGAAGGTGGAGAAGATGCATTACCCGATTAAATCATCCTCATTTTTTATTTGTTAATTCTTTTTGGTTTTTTTACCTTACAGAGCAATACAACTCGGGAATCCTTTTTTTCATTGATGAATTCATAGCCTATTTCATTTGATAATTTTAAACCAAATTCTTTGATTTCTTGGTGAGATGGCATATTAGATAGATTCATACGTTGTCTTGATGATCCAACAAAGACATAACCTTTTGGTTCCACAAACAAAGGTTCTGCTTTTTTGATAAATTTTGCATAATTCTCAATATATTTATGATTGAAATTCCAATCTTTGATAAGTGTTTGTCGAATAACCGTTCTTGTATCTAAAGATGGAAGAAGTTCTAATGTTTCCTGGATTTTTTCCCATCCATTGGTGATATAAGGTACACAAAGTTTTTTGTATGTCTCCTTTGTAGGTGCAATAAGTGAGATATAGAGTTGATCAGGTAATGGGTCCATTTCTTTTAATACCTCGGGGTTTGTTCCATTTGAAACAAGAAATGTAGTCATTCCTTTTTTATGACATAACTCAAAGAATTCACCCAGTCTTGGATAAAGCGTTGGTTCACCAGATAAAGAACAAGCAACCATGTTTGGTTTATTTGCTTCTTCCCATCTTTTTAGATCACATCGTTCATCACCTTTGAATCCAGTTATTAATCTTTGTTGTTCTTTGATGCTCTGTTCTAGTATAAATGAGGGGTCATCTGGTTTTTCTATAACATGTTCAGTGAAACCTTGGTATCTCCAACAAAAAAGACAATTATGATTACAGTGATTTACAGTTGGAGTCATTTGAAGGCAACGATGGGATTGAATCCCGTAAAAATCTTGTTTATAGCAATTTCTTTTATGTAGAAGACTTTGTTTCATCCAATGACAAAGTTTTACTCCTGAGTGAGATCCAACAAGGCCATATTGTTGTTTTTTCAATCGATCTATTAGTGTTTTCTTCATTGAATCTATCAACTATTTTTTTACATAATAGGATCTTTGTTTAAAAAAATATGCACCTAATTTTTGGAAAGAACTATATAATATATAATAAATTATATATAGCTTT
>NJDG01000024.1 GCA_002254885.1 Thermoplasmatales archaeon ex4572_165 | reverse complement strand
GTATATATCCTAGTCGGTTTTTTCTTTATACAGCCCTCAAGATACGAACCGTTCACACTTCATGGTATTAGCCCTATTTTTGCAACGGCGGGTTTTATTTTTGTTTCTTTCATGGGTTTAACTAAGGTTTGTAGCGTTGCAGAAGAGATCAAAAATCCAAAAAGAAATATTCCTCTTGGTATGTTTCTTACATGGGGCATTATCTCAACATTATACTTACTGGTAGTTATAGTTACTATTGGATTATTAGAACACGACCTTCTATCACATTCTCTAATGCCCATATCATTAGGGGCAGAAGTATTTTTTGGCCAGATTGGGCTTATAGCATTAGGGATTGCAGCAGTTCTTGCTTTCATAACCACTGCGAATGCAGGTTTACTTTCATCTTCGCGTTATCCTATGGCAATGAGTAAAGATCAACTATTACCAGGATTTTTTTCTAATATATCCAAACGTGGCACACCAACAATATCAATAGTATTCACATCCGTTTTTATGATTATCATTATACTTTTTTTAGATCTTGAAGGATTAGTAAAAACTGCTTCAACAATCGTACTTTTACTTTTCATATTTGTAAATTTATCTATTATTATGATGCGTGAGAGTAAATTAAGACATTATCGCCCTAGTTTTCGTTCACCATTTTATCCCTGGATTCAAATTGCTGGAATATTAGGATATGGATTTTTAATCTTTCAAATGGGTTTACTTTCAATGCTTCTAGTTGGATGTTTTATTGGAGTTGGTATTTGTTGGTATTGGATATTTGCCAGAGATAAAATATGGCGAGAATACTCACTAATCCATGTCGTTGAACGAATCACAGGCGAGAAAACATCAGGTTATTTATTAGACGAAGAATTAAGACAAATTCTCATAGAACGAGATGACGTAACAGAAAAAAGATTTGAAGATCACATAAAAAAATGTGAAATTATTGATGTTTTCAAATATGATAGACCAGATAAGTTCGTATGGCTTATTGCCAATAAATTAGCATCTAGATTAAAAACAGATAAAGAAACATTGCATACTCTTCTCAAGAAGCATGAAAAAAATTCCAATATCGTAATACATCCAGGCATTGCAGTTTTTTCTCATATTATAAAAGGGAATGAAAAATTTGAAGTAATCCTAGTGAGAAGCAAGAAAGGAATAATGATTTCGGATAATATTGATCCAATTCATGCATTTTTTATAATTGTTGCATCTGAAGATCAACAGAGTTTTTATTTACATTCTTTAATGTGGATTGCTCAAATTGCTGAAAAAGCTGATTTTGAAAAGGAATGGATAGCTGCTAAAAATACTGATGAACTTAGAGATATCTTTTTAAAAGCATGGAAGAAGAGAGAGATATATTGAACTTATTTTACTACAATTGATCATTTATGTGGTTTGTCCCAATAAGGACTTATACATTTAGGACACCATATGATGATCTTCTTTATTTCTTGGAAGTTCTTTAATTTTAAAAACCTAAAACAATTACTAGAATAAAAAAAGGATTCATATGAAACCACTTTACACCCCCCAAGTTATTATTTAACACTACATACCCTTATGTAACATATTAAAAGAAACATAATATAAGTATTAACAATGAAATCATAATACTAATTGAGGAGATAAATATGGAACCATTTCATGTATATATTGATGAATATAGAAAACAACTACAGAAGGGTGACATCAAAGAGGCATATAAAGGATTAATGAGATATTTTAGAGATTTGAAATTGTATTTAAAAAATAAATATCCTGATTATTTCGTATCTAGCAGTGTTCATTATGGATTTTTGGAATAAATATCATATTCCATCAACTACAAAAGACGTTTACTCAATCATGAAATACATTTTAATTGATAACCCCGATTTTAGTGATTTAGATACTTTAACAAATCAAATAGAAAGAGGGACTTTGAAATTTATTAAGGATGTTGAAAACTTCTTATCTAAACAATGAAACTGACTCTTCAATACGCATTAGAACTATATGTCAATAACTATTCATATTAAAATTGGAAAAATTGGTTGAATTCTAGCACCTCATTACCTAACTTGATTTCTTTATTTCTTTGAGCAGATCATCCATTAATCCCATTTTGTTCAGACAATTGCTTTCTTTGGTATCATTCTTTTTTGTTTAATATTACCATGAAATAATTGTAGTTTACAAAATGAATGACAAGCAATATTATATATATATGTTCTAATTCGGGTTATTATAATAATTTGATAACAATTTACATCGGGAGTTGAAATATATGATTGAAATAAATATACAAAATATTGTAGCGTCAACAATCTTTGCAGAGAAATTAGATTTAGATATGATAGCTCAATCCCTTGAAGACGCAGAGTATGAACCTGAACAGTTTCCTGGTTTGATCTATAGATTAAAAGAACCTAAGACCGCAACTTTATTATTTAGAAGTGGTAAAGCAAATTGTACAGGTGGAAAAAATACTGATGATGTTCGTAAAGCAATTGATATCATTGCAGACCGGTTAAGAAAAATTGGTATTGATGTTTATGAGAACAAAGATCTTAAAATCACGGTTCAAAATATGGTGGCTACATCAGATTTAAAAGGTGAATTTAATTTAAATGAAGTTGCAATGGGCCTTGGACTTGAAAACGTTGAATATGAACCTGAACAGTTTCCCGGTCTTGTATATCGCATTGATGAACCAAAAGTAGCAATGTTAATTTTCTCTTCTGGAAAAATCGTTTGTGCGGGAGCAAGAAAAGAAGAAGATGTATCAATTGCTGTTGAAAAACTCAAAAAAGATCTAATTGCATTGGATCTTCTACACTAAACGCCTTTATCATTAGAAAGAAATTTCATTTCTTGATACAATATAGAATGTGGATATTTATTCAAATAATTAATTATCAAAAGCAGGTTGATCATTAGTGACGCAATGAATTCCACCGCCAGCATTGGCAATTGATCTAGCATCAATCATATATACATCTCGATTGGGAAAGAATGATTCGATTTGAGTTTTTAATGCATTGTCAACAAATATGCCTTCACTCATAGCAGCGACAAAACCATTACCCACAAGCCAGTTAGGATCACCTTGATAACGAAGCACTTCCAAACCTGATTCTTCACATGAAATAGCTAGGTTTTTCTCGGTTTCTGAATGATAATAATCAGCAACTACTATTGTATCATGATCAATGAACCGTGCGGTACCATCAATATGACCTGTGGTTCCATCAGAGCGATGATGTCCATAGGCCCAGATTATCTGATTTACACCAAAGGCATTCTTAAGAATCATCTCGTGTTCATTTTCAGCCATTCCCGGATTTCTATCGTCCTGACAATCCCAGTTGAGCACTAATGTACCTTCGCCGTTGAACTCCAAATTTCCTTTCTCCAACACATAATCTTGATAATCCTCCACAACCATACCTAAGTATTCTGCAACTCTAACTGGAACAAGATCATCATTTTCAAATTTAATTCTTGGCCCAAAATTTCCACCCCATGCATCGAATTTCCAATTTTGAATCCAAATACTGGTATCATCAGTTACGTATATTGGTCCATTGTCTCGCATCCATGAGTTGTCAATTGGGATTATTTGCCATGTGATATTATAAAGTGGAATCCCAGAAATAATCAACTGAATCTTGGCAACTAATTCATGTATGCTACTTGTTACAAGAATATTCACTGGTTCATAATCCTGAATGACATCAATAATATCTGCAAAAGCAGGGCACATTGCAGATTCATACCAGCCAGGCCATTGCATCCATGTTGCAGCATGAGATTCCCATTCAGCAGGTACTCTTCTGGATTCAATTTGGTAGTCTAAACTACTGTCACTAACTGATCTTATCGTTATATCTTTATAAGTAATTGAATGATTTAAGATGTTATCATCAACGATTTCAATACTTCCACTTAGGAGAAGTCCAATCAATATTAGGATATGAACATAATTCATAATTATTCATTATTATATTAATATATAAATTTGTAGGTGTTATTAATAATATTTTAAAATATCTTTTACTGGTAAACATCAATTCAAAATAATATATTACGATTTGCAGGTAATAAGATTTGAACTTGTTATTAACGGCAATAATTAATGATTCTTTCCTGTTGACCTAAACTGAACAATCATATCAAAGATATATTGGTTTATGTCATGAAATATTTTTTTCCCTTGTGAATTTTGTATTATTACAAAAATAGATTAAAAACTAATAAACCCATAAGAATATTCATACTTACACAAGGTTTTTCCTCTATCTCATATGTTTACTGACAAATTGGTCAACTTCCGGTATGCCGCCTTGCAGAATGATGTAGCCGTTATGTGGTTCTCTCTCAGTAATTTCACCTGCAATAGGCGTTAACATTATCTTTTTTACTTCTTCTAAATTACTGGTGTGACCTAACGCCCAGGATAGTTTCATGTATGCAACTTCAGGCAACATATTCTCAGTAGGTACCACACCAATCTTCAATAGATCTCGTCCTGTATCATAAACATACATTTGAACATAACCCCATAATGTCTGAACTGTCATGTATACAGCAATTCCTTCGTCAATTGCACGTTTTATTGGTTTATACAAGGGCTTATTTACATGACCTAATCCCGTACCAGCTATCACTATGCCTTTATAGTTATGATCAATAAGTGATTCAATCATATCTGGCATCATATTTGGGTAATAGTAAACGATTGCTACTTTTTCTTCAAATGCTGTGTCTATTGTTACCTCTCGATCTTTTCTGCGTTTATTATAATCTTGTCTAAAATATTTAAATTCCTTGGAAGTTACCATTCCTAATGGTATATCTCCAATAGTTCTGAAAGTACTTCTATAACTACTGTGCATTTTTCTTACGCGTGTACCTCGATGTAATAAATTATAATGATCACTTGTTTGTCCAAACATACATACCATTACCTCAGCAATATCGCAATATGCCGCAGTTCTTGTTGCGTTAATTAAATTAAGCGCAGCATCACTTGAAGGTCTATCTGACGATCTTTGTGAACCAACTAATACAATAGGCACAGGTGATTTCTGAACCATAAATGATAATATTGCTCCGGTATGATGCATAGTATCTGTACCATGTCCAATCATAATACCATCAACTCCACTCTCTATTTCTTTTCCGATAGCTTTTGCAGTTGTTATGTATTGTTTTGGACCCATATTTTCACTGAAAATGCCATATAATTTCTCGGTCTTTAAATTACAGATGTCTGCAAGTTCTGGTACAGCTCCATACAATTCACCAGGGGAAAAAGCAGGAATAACAGCCCCGGTACGATAATCTAACCTTGATGCAATCGTACCACCAGTTCCAAAAAGTGTAACATTAGGTTTATTTGAATCCTTGGGGAATTCTGATTCTGGAATTTTATAATGCCCCTTTCTATATCCAACTTCTTTTACTGACATAATTGAATTAATTTTTATGCCAATGTTATAACCATTATGAAGTTTTAATACGATGTGTTTGTCATCTTCTGTTTCTGCTCGTGGAAGGATAATACCTTTGAATGTTCCTCGAGTTGATTTAATTATTACATCGCTCCAGACCTTTATATTTAGATCTATAAGTTTCTTTTTTGCATCTCCGCGATAGCCTTTGTATATATCTTCTTCTGTCACTCTGGTCACCTTATTGTTAATGTATAGATACTTTCAACTAATTTTTAAGATTTTTATTGGAAATGTAATGGGAATAGATAACAATAGATATAAGTTATTCTCAAATTATTACAAGGATTGTACAGCTCTTTTTAGTTGAATATTGAAATAAATTGAATTTTTTATTAATAAATTATATAAATATATTGCTATTTGCGTAATATTTAGATAATAGATGAAGTATTCAACCCGAGCAATGTTGAAAGAATTAACAGATAACGAAGAGTACTATCGAAAGTTAGGCTTAAAATGTGGATTAGAAATCCATCAACAATTAAAAACAGAAAAAAAATTATTCTGTCGTTGTAGAGCAGTACTACACATTGATGAACCTAGTGCAGTGATCTTGCGACATATGAGGCCTACACTATCAGAACTAGGTGAATATGATGGTACAGCGTTAATGGAATTTAAAACTAAAAAGAATGTAATTTATCAACTCTACAATGATACAGTCTGCACCTATGAGATGGATGATACGCCGCCTTTTCGCATAAATCAACAGGCATTAGATATATCCCTTGAGATCGCTCTTTTACATAATTGCAGTATTGTAGATGAACTTCACATTAGCAGAAAACAATATTTAGATGGCAGCATACCAACAGGTTTCCAAAGGACTGGGATTATTGGTATTGAAGGATGGATCCCTTATAAAAATAGAAAAATAGGAATTATTCAACTTGGATTAGAAGAAGATTCATGCCGGGAAATAAATGATGTTGGACATAAAATTATATTTAAAACTGATCGTTTAAGTATACCACTTGTAGAGGTTGTAACCTATCCAGAGATTCAAACTCCTAACGAGGCAGGGGAAGTTGCTAACCTTATCGGAAGAGTGTTACGATCAACTGGTAAAGTGCGAAGAGGATTGGGAAGTATCCGTCAAGATGTAAATGTTAGTATTGATGGGGGTACAAGGATTGAGCTTAAGGGGGTTTCTAAACTTCAATACATTGCAAAAGCCGTAGCCATTGAGGCAAGAAGACAAAAGGCTTTACTTGATATTCGTGATGAGCTTAGATTACGTGGTGTTACAAAGGATACTTTTCAGAGTGAATATCAAGATGTTACATCAATAATCAAAAATTCAACATGTAAACGTTTTAAAGAAGTTATTAAAAACAATGGTAAAATCTATGGGATAATACTTCGTGTTTTTGGAGGTATATTAGATGAACCCACTCAGCCAGGTAAAACTTTTGGTGATGAAATTGCAGGTCGTGTGAGAGTTATTGCATGTCAAGATGTGATGCCAAATATTGTGAATAACAATCATTTTGAAGAATTTGGTTTAAGTTCAGATGAGATAAAACGGTTAGAAAACCTTTTTAATGCCAAATTAACAGATTCAATAATACTAGTTTGGGGCAATGAAGATGATGTTAAAACTGCTGTAAAAGAGATTAGAATACGAGCAGTGGATGCAACAATTGGTATACCTCCTGAAACCAGACAGGTATTCCCAGATGGCTCTAATGACTTCGAACGAATATTACCCGGACCAAATAGGATGTATCCAGATACGGATTCACCACCGACACCAATATTAGAAGAGAATTTAGAACATATTAAGAATGCTTTACCAGAACGCATATGGGACCGTGAAAAAAGATTAAAACAACTTGGACTTACTGAACCACTTGTTAATTCTCTTAGTTTATCCAAAAATTTAAAAGTATTTGATAAAATTGTTGAAAAGTTAGAAATACACCCAATGCTTGTGGCTGTGACCTTAGAAGAGAAACTGAAGTGGTTACGAAGAAAAGGTAAAAATGTAGATTTAATTTCAGACGATAATGTGTATGAATTGTTTGAAATGTTAAATGAAAACAAATTTAGCAAAGAAGCAATACCAGTCATTTTAGAGTTCTTATCAGATAACCCTGGAAAAACCATAAAAATGGCAATTGCTGAATTAGATATAACGCCCATGTCTATTGAAGAATTAAAAAATGTCATCGATGAATCGTTAACCAGATATTCTAACCCTAAAAAGATCAGTAGCCCATTTAAGATTACTATGGGTGAAGTTATGAAAATCGCTCGAAATAGAATAGATGGTGAATTAGTAGCAGAAGTAGTGAAAACTAAATTGAGGGTATTAAATAATGAATGAAATCTTCAGAAAATAGGCTTTAACATAATTAGCCCCGTAGTGTAGTGGTCAACATAAGAGATTCTGGATCTCTTGTCATCAGTTCGAATCTGATCGGGGCTGTCTATTTCATTATCTTAATCATAGAATTATTGCCGGCAATAATAATGTTTTAAAAGAAAAAATGGGAGATCTAAATTATCAGGAATTTTTTTCATTAGAATACAAGGATACTTCTTAGTAGAGTTTTTATGATATTAATTAACCTTTTTTGGGTAAAATGAAGTAGGAAACACTTTTGAGAATAATTCCCGTTTTATCAATTAAAATGATAAAAAATAAGTGCAGGGGACGAGATTTGAACTCGCGGACCTCTACAGGACAAGGCCCTCAACCTTGCGCCGTTGACCAGGCTTGGCTACCCCTGCAAGGTGGAATAAATATCCTTAGTATTAGATATGGGACAATTAAGATAAGGTATATATTTTTTTCTAGTTATACCCCTTCATATATCATTTAGATCCATTCCACAAAGATCACTCAGTTCCACATGTAATTTCACAAGCTGAATTGCATAATCCTTCAATCCATCAGATAATGCTTTTTCAACTTCTGCTTCAATTGTTTGCTTTGTGAAATCATCAATGAGATTATCTGCATGGCAAACGATTTTTTCTTCAAGTGTTTGTGGCCTATAATCTTTTTTTGGAAGTTTTAATTTCTGTGCAACTTCAATAGATAATCCTGCACCAATATGTCGTTCAATGATATGAATAATTAATTCAGAGAGATCTAGTTTTTTTGCAATATTTGCCCCTTTTACAGCATGATGAATACCATGTGTTTTTGACCTGCCAATATCATGAAGTAAAGCACCAGCTCTTACAAGATCAACATCTGCACCTACCTTTTCTGCAATTTTCTCGGCAAGCATGCAGACTGCCTTACAATGTCGTATGACATCAGTTGAGCAACCTGCTTGTTCCAACATGTCAATACAGGTTTTTTCATCAGGGATCTTATTCATAATGAATCATCCAGTTCATCTTCTAGTGTCTGAACATCCTTTCCTTTTCTTGATGGATTAATAATGATCTTTCCATTGAAAATTTTCTCCTGCCAACTTCCATTTGTATGTCTATCTAGAAAGACTGCAAGAGCAGCAACCTCTGAATGAGGTTGATTTCCAACAGAGACATTGATATCTGCAAGTTCATAATATTCAAAAGGAACTTTTTCAGCACCCACAATAACAAGTAAATCTTTGGTTTTATCAATTTCTTTTATCGCAGTATTAAGTTTTTCACCATACATAGTAAGATGAACAATAGTTCCTTTCCATTTTTTCACATATTGTAATGCATTAATTCCAGTTTGAACATGAAAAGGTCCACCAAATCGTTTACAGACCGATCGAATGTTCTCTTCGATACGATCATCTTTTGTGTCAATAAGAATCTCATCTGCACCAAACATACGTGCAACTAAACACACATGAGTAGTAATACGTTTATCTCGTCTTATACGATGACCAATACGAAGAATAGATATCAAAAAAAAATTACCTCCAAAAATATCTTTTTATTTTGATCTGGGTTTGAATCCATTACTAAAGGTCCCATCGGTATTTTGTACCATTACTGTTGCTTCCCTTTTCCGTGCAATCTCTCTTGCTTTTGAAATTGCTGCCTGTTTTGTTCTGTGATGACTAAAAATCTTTCCATGACTTCGTACAGCCCAATCACCTTTCACTTGACCAGGTTGAGGTTTACTAACAACATAAATTACATTTGAAGGTTTTCGCCTCGTTTTTTTAATTGGTTCCTTTGATAAAATTGCATCTACCTTTTTTTCAAGACTTGTTTCAAGTGAATTATCCTTTGAATGTTTAAGAGAATCAACATCTTTTTCAATTCCTGAAAGATCCCTTACAATAAGAGGATCAACATTAGATGGTGGTGAAGTTTTGTCTTCTGCATAAAGCGTTTCATGATATTCTGCAACAGTTTCTTCATTAATTGTATCGTCCGTTTCTTCAATGGTTTTCTCATTAAAATCAATTGGTTTTTCATTTCGTTTAATTGACAATAACGTTTTAATTTTCTTTGATTTAATAAATTTTAGATTGGCCATAGGAAAAGAACCTCATATAATTGTTTAATAGGTCATAACATTCTGGCAATAAATAAACCTTTCTTCCAAGGAATTTTCATCGTTGAACAGGTTTTTTTCTTCCTTTATTATATGGTCTTTTTTGATGATAATATTTCTTCTTTCGATCATCTTTTTGACCTGGGCCCCTATCATTCAAAGGTTTTTTCCTACGATACTTATTAGGTTTCTTCCAATTATTCTTCTTTTCAAACCCTCGTTTAAATGGTACCCTTCTAAAATCAGGGATTTCTTTTTCCTCAATTTCATGTTCATCTGCACCTTGAACCCGTCGAAAATTATCATGATCTCTTTTGGTTAGAAGCGTTATTGCAATACCTTCCTCACCGGCACGTGCTGTCCTTCCAATCCTATGAGTATAATCTTTTGAGGTCTGTGGAACATCATAGTTATAAATTGCATTAACATTTTTAATATCAAGTCCTCTTGCAGCAACATCTGTTGCAACAAGAACCTCTGTTTTCTGCTCTTTTAATGCAGTAAGAGATCTCATTCGTCTGTTCTGTTTCATTCCACCATGAATTGCTGATACTTTCACATTCTGCTGCCTAAGATTTTTTTCAAGGACATCAGCCTCAGCTCTTGTAGCACAAAAAATAATAGACAATCCCCCCCTATTTGCCTTTAGCAAATGAAGAAGAATTGAAAATTTATCATTTCTCTCATGAATATCATAAAACACCTGTTTTAATTTACCTGGATCAACAAAAGATTTTGTTCGAATAATCAAAGGATTCTTAGCATGTTTATTAATTAACCCATTAACATCATTAGTAATTGTAGCACTAAACATTAGAATTTGTCTTTCTCTTGGGATTTCATATATAATATCTTCCACATCATCAACAAATCCCATCTCAAACATTTTATCCAGTTCATCAAGTACAAGAAAAACAACATTTCTAAAATCAATGGTTCTCCTTCTAATATGATCTAACATTCTCCCAGGAGTTGCAACTACAACATCAGCAGTTCTTAAATTTTTTATCTGCTGATCAATTTTCACTCCACCATACACACTCATTGCTTCGATTTTTCGTTTTTTTCCAAACGTAGAAAACTCATCTTTCACCTGTACACAGAGTTCTCTTGTTGGTGTTACCACCACTGCCTGAACTCCATTTCCAGGGATTATTTTATCTAGGATTGGCAGGCAAAACGCAAGTGTTTTTCCCGAACCTGTTTCCGCTTGACCTACTACATTATATCCATTAAGGATCTCAGGGATACATTTTTCTTGAATTGTAGTTAATTCATCGAATCCCTGTTCATGAATTACTTCAATAATTTTTTCATTCAAATTAATATCATTAAATTTCATCTTATTTTTCACCAAATTACATTATTTGTTTGCCCAAAGAAAAATATCTTTAAACATAATTTTAACATCATTTTAATATTACAAAAACTGAAAAGAATCATAAAAAATAAACCTACCACATTTCATTAGTAAATGATACTTTATTCATATCTACAAAGATTTGTTCATAATTTACAATATCATTATGAGCCATTCTAGAACAGATCATGGATTGATGTGTAAATATTTCTTTTCCACAATCAACATTTCCATATTTTTTCATTGAATTAATTCTTTTATTTTTATTATTCATCTTGTTGTTCACATTATACTTTTTTGTCAAATTCATAAAGAATAATGAAATAAAATTCCAAAAACTCGCATCATTACGAAAAAATGAAATTCAACAATCAATTTTCATTATTATTTCGCCTTAATCTAAACTAGTACTATTTATAGTTTTGTAATTCTCAATTTATCAATAGAAATGATGGCCCAATTACTAGTTCACCTCTAAAAAAAATTGAATATAATAGTCTATGATCCATTACTAATGACAAATCCATTCAACAAATATCAAACATTTCAAAAACTGATAAAACCTCTCTTCTTATATATAGAATATGAATATCTCATACATATGACTGAGGAAGAAATTGTGGGTATAATACCTAATACTAAATCAGGTTTTTTAGGTCAAAAAGCATATAATTTAATTGTGACAAATCATCGTTTAATAGTTGCAGAATTAACAAAAGATATGCTTAAAGATGAGGCTAAACGAGCAACTGATGAAACAAAAGAAAAAGGTGAAGGAATTTTTAGTAGAATGGCAAAAACAATGTCATCAGGCACTAATTTATATCAAAAGTATTATTCAATACCCATTGAAATCATATTAACTGAAAATCCTGGAAATTATAGTATAACTGTAAATGATGTTAAAAAAATCAGGATAAAACTTGGTATGATGGATGATGGAAGAAACATACCTAACGAGATCAAGATTAAATGGGCCAACGGTAAAGAATCATTTAAGTTTTCAAGTAGTACAAATGATGCAAAAAATATTCTGAAAAAAACATTTGGAAATCTTGTTAAATAAATAGTTTGTCGAAAAACATTTATCTAACAGATTTATTCAGGACATAGAATTTTTAATTCTTACATGGGCTTATGGTCTAGCGGTTATGACGTCGCCTTCACATGGCGGAGGTCGCCGGTTCAAATCCGGCTAAGCCCACTAGTTCCAACAGGAGAGATTACTTTGAGTTGAGGCCTATTTTGGCGTTGACCCAAAGTGGCTCTATTTTTTGGCTTTACTCCCACACACCCAAAGTTGTGTGGTTTAAGTGCCATATTAAATAGGTTGCCATCGAGTTGTTGTTCCATGCACTCAGCTATATGGACATATTTATCGGTGTTTGAAGTCTTTGTATGACCAAGCATTTTTGAAACGAATTTAATGTCGCCGGAGTACTCGTAGAGATATGTTGCAAACGTATGTCTCATAGTATAGAGATGAAAGTATTTTCCTGCAATCTTTTTTCCAGCAGGGGAAAGTTTGCTTCGTAGATATCTACCGGTTATTCGTTTTACGTTTGGTTGGAGAAATAATGCATTTCCAGAATCGTCATACAATTGATGGGGGGTGGGGGGCTGCACAAAATTTCACTCCACAATTAAACACATTGAATGATTTACAGATTTATCTTCTAAAGTTTGGAAGTCCTGAATTTAATCTAACTTGTGAGTTTCGTGAAGGTGCAATTGATGGACCAATAATTAAAACCAAAACTTATCCTCCTAGTGAAATTCCAGCTGCTTGGATTTGGTTCTTTATTGACTATGAGGATTATGATGTGATTGAAGGACTTGATTATTTTGTTGTGTTACCTCCTGTACCATCTGATATAATCACAAGCTTTGGATACGAGTGGGACTATGCCTTTGGATCTCAAATTTGGCCAGGTTCATTCTGGTTCACTAGAGATGGCAGCGGATTGTGAAGAGATTTACCGACTATGTATGAGTTTGTGTTCAAAACTTATGGGTATTCTTAAAAAAAACCCATTCTCTTTTTTCTTTATAGTAAACAATCAACTGCAGTTATTTCGTATTGTAATGTAACTTTTTTAAAGTGATATATTGTGTATTTAGAAATATTTTCTCGAAACCTTTAAATAATTGAGTTATATAAATATATATAATGATGGCATCGCAAGAAAAAAGAAAAAATAAGCAAACTCCGAAGATCCATTATCCTCAATTAGATACAATACTAATGGTAGAGGAAAAAATACAAGAAATGAATTATCCAAAAAAAACAGAGCTATGGCGAGCATTGCCAAAAAGAGTGATGTATCAAACATATTGTATCATCATTGATTACTTAGAACAATCTGGAAAGATTCTAATAGATGATGATGGAAGAATTGTTTGGATCTGGAATCCAGAGTTAATCAAAAATATTTTATCCTCTGGAGTTAAACTAAAATGAAAACGAAGAAACAAACATCTGTTGTTTTTATAGATCAGAAATTATCACATGATTATTCAAAATTAAAATCAGGAACTGATCAGGATAAACAATTGTATGATTTTATAGATCGTGCAACTGATGATTTAAAGAAGGATCCAACATGTGGAATAAAAATACCAAGGGATCGTTGGCCAAAAGGATATATCAAAAAATATCAAATAACAAATCTTTGGAAATATGATCTACCTAACTCCTGGCGTTTGATTTATACAATTGCAGGTGACAAGGTGGAGATTTTAGCGATATTACTTGAATGGATGTCTCATAAAGAATATGAGCGTAGATTCAATTATTAATTAGGGTGTTTTGCATTTTCACCATATTACCTAAAAAGAACCCTAATCACAAATGTTTTTGAATCTGCACCAATCACACAAGCGAGATTGATTTCTAGGAAACTGTTCATTAGACTCAATTTCATCTATCAAATTGATAGTGTTTTGTTTTAATTCATTGATTTCCCTATCGGATAGTGTTGAAACGATATTCATATTGAATCTTAGAAAATGCCATATCAATTGTATATTCTTGATATATGGATATCTTTCCTTGAGGCAAAGCGCATACAAAGTAAGTTGCTTATCACTCTGAATATTCCTGGTTGAAGGCAACCGAGAACATGTTTTATAATCATGGATCTGATACCATCCCCTATCTGTTTTTGCAACCCGGTCAATGTAGCAACAAAGTTTGTACTCATCACCTCCATCTAGATCAACAATAATATGTTTTTCAACTGCTATTGTCTTTTCATGATTGAAGGGTCTATACTGCTGATAATAATGAGTGATGAATTGCATGGCCATACTCAGATAATCTTCTGGACTAATCTTTGTATTCACAATCTTAATTGAATCATCCCAGTTTTTTCTCCATTCATATTGTAAGAATTCTAATAGGTCTTCTAGTGTATTCTTTTCCTGAAATTGTAAATCCTTGTATAACTTTTCAAGTGTTTCATGTACTCTTTTCCCAAGGAATAATTCAACCGTTTCCTCTTGGCTAATTTTAATCCAATCAATATATTGGAATTTATATTTCTGAGGGCATTGCTGAAAACATTTTAATCGAGAATAAGAATATATTGTCATATTACTTTCAGCCTCCCAAAAATTAACCTCAAAAATGAGTCTTTCAACCAAACGAAAACAAAATGCAGTCTAAAAACAGAAAAAGAAAAGAAAGGGTTTAGTGAGAAAGGACTTAACTTTGATATGCGGGCTCGGCTAAGCCCACTCACATTTTTTCTAACACACTTCTCGAAGAGTATTTGGATATTATACGATTGAGTGGAGTGACTGAAGACCACATAAAAGAAGTTAATAGAGCGCTGCAAAATTACCTAAAGTATATACTTTTCACGATTGATAAGGCCAAAAGTCTTCGATATTTCAAAAAATTACAACAAGAAAATTCAA
>NJDG01000054.1 GCA_002254885.1 Thermoplasmatales archaeon ex4572_165 | reverse complement strand
GAGTATTTAATGACAACAATATAGAAAAAATAAAAATGATTATTAAGTATTTTCGAATTTTCATTATATCGACCTAATAAAATATTTGTTATATATTATATAAAATTTTATACATAAAATAATTTTGTGTTTGTTTTTTTTCATTATGTATCACCTTTTTTATTTTTGATAAATTATATGAGAAATATCATTACCTTCCATTTCTTCTTGTATAAAACCCCCGTAAAATTGTAATAATATTATATGAATATTATATTAAAGAATAGCGAAACAATTATGAAAATATTGTGAAAAACAATGAAACATTTAACACTAAACAAGAATTTATTGTTACTAAGTGATTTGAATATTTGATTATTTTTTCTGTAAATCAATATTTTTCCTTGCACAAATTATTCAATAAATTCAAATGAAAAAATTCTGTAAATCAATATTTTTCCTTGCACAAATTATTCAATAAATTCAAATGAAAAAATTAAGAAAAATGTATAAAAATCATCAAATGATGATTTAAATAATTTTATTGGAGGGGAACGATAGGGAAACAGCAAAAATAAAAGATGAGGAAAAAATAATATGATGCGCTGCTCCCTTTTTCCGCTTAAACAATGACAATTAAATCTTTGTTTTATAAGTGTTGCTTCAAATCATTGAAACAATTGTGAAACGATAATGAAAAACAGTGAAAACCTCCAATAAAATATATGAGATTCTTCTAAAAAGACCTAGGTTGTACAGGATCACATATTTTGCACCATATTTTTTTAAATTTAAGAATGTAATTTGTTTCTCTTCATCTTCAGATATATAAACAACATAATTTCTCTGTAAAGATTATTAAGTACATCTCAATATCTGTTGTTTGATTTACTATGGATCCTGTATGTCCCCTTGATTATCGATATGGAAGAAAAGAGATAAAAGCAATTTTTGGAGAAGAGCAAAGATTGCAGTATTTATTAGAGATAGAAGCAGCCCTTGCACGTGCTCATGCAAGCATTGGAAATATTCCTCAAGATGCTGCTGATGAAATCACTAAAAAAGCTAACATAAAAACGGTAAAGGTAAAACGAGTTAAAGAAATTGAACTTGAAACTAAACATGATATAATGGCTGTTACAAAAGCATTATCTGAGGTATGTACGGGTGACGCTGGTAAATATATACATCTTGGTGCAACAAGTTATGATATTGTTGATACAGCAAACGCGCTTCAATTTATTCATGCAACGGATATGTTATCACATGAGATTAAAAATCTACGTACCTCTCTTTTAAAACTGATTAAAAAACATCGACATACAGTCATGCTTGGAAGAACCCATGGTCAACATACCATTCCCATTACATTTGGTTTGAAAATGGCAGGTTATGCTATGGAATGTGAACGTCATCTTGAACGATTACATGAGCTTAAATCCAGAATTTATATTGGAAAACTCTCAGGGGCAGTTGGAACTGGTGCAGCACTTGGAGAACATGCATTGGATCTTCAAATGGAAATGATGAAAGAGCTGAACCTTGGATATGAAGATGTTGCCACGCAAATTGTTTGTAGGGATCGTTATAATGAACTTATTTGTTGTCTTGCTAATATTGCTACAAGTATGGAAAAATTTTCTACTGAAATAAGAAATCTTCAACGTGATGAAATAGGAGAAGTTGCCGAATCTTTTGATGTAAAAAAACAAGTCGGATCCTCAACTATGCCTCATAAAAGAAATCCTATTACTAGTGAACAGATCAGTGGGCTTGCTCGTCTTGTCCGTAGTTTTATTTATCCAACATTAGAAAATGCCGTTCAATGGCATGAAAGAGATCTCTGTAACTCATCTAATGAACGATTCATTATTCCACACTGTTTTATTCTTACAGATTGGATAGTTTTTAAGATGACATCAGTATTTGAAAATCTAATGGTATTTCCAGATAGAATGAAAGAAAACATGAAGATTTCAAAGGGACTTCCTATGGCCGAATCACTAATGACCGCCCTCATTGGAAAGGGAATGGGACGAGGTGATGCTCATGAGCTGATGCGTACAACTGCAATTAAAGCAGTGCAAGAAAAGAAAACCCTTAAAGAAATGTTTTTAGAAGATCCTAAGAATTTATCCCTGTTAACAAAAAAAGAAGTTGATCATGCATTAGATCCTATGAACTATCTAGGTGCAACTGATCAGATTATTGATCGAGTTATTATTAAAATTGATCGGAAATAATGATAATAGATATTTGGTGAAAAAAGATATGAATAAAATGGAGACTCTTATAAAAAATACAGTTGAGGTTGTCACTCCTTCTGAATTAGAAACTGTTTTACAAAAAAATCATCCAAGAGGTTACATCGGATTTGAACCATCAGGAACAGTGCATCTTGGTTGGAAGATTTGTACAAATAAAATAAAAGATTTTCTCGCTTGTGGATTTGAGTTTAAGGTACTCCTTGCTGATTGGCATGCATACATCAACGATAAACTTGGTGGAGATATTGAAAAAATCAAGATGTGTGGAAAATACATGGAGGATTGTTTTGCTGCGATGGGCGTTAATAAAGATCAGGTTGATTTTATCTATGCTAGCGATTATGTAGGCGATTCGGATTACTGGGAACAAGTTCTTCGTGCATCTAAATCCACCTCAGTTGCTCGTGTAAAAAGAGCAATGGATATAATGGGCAGAGATGAAGCAGAGGCTGAACGTGATCTTTCTAAACTTTTTTATCCTGCGATGCAAGTTTCAGATATCTTTTACCTTAATGTTGATGTAGCTTATGGTGGTATGGATCAACGACATGCTCATATGCTCGCAAGAGACATAGCAAAAAAAATAAATAAAAAACCACCAGTTGCAATTCATACACCCCTTTTAACAGGTCTTCAAGCAGGAAGCAGGATGGATCCTACTGATGTAAAAATGAGTAAGAGTAAACCTGATTCTATGATTTCTATTCATGATCAACCCGATGAAATTAAAAGGAAAATGAAAAAAGCATATTGTCCTGAAAAGATCGTTGAAGGTAACCCCGTTCTTGAAATGTGTAAGTTTGTAATTTTTCCAGAATTAGGTGATGAAGTATTTTGTATTAATCGTCCTGAGAAATTCGGTGGAAACCTTGAATTTGCATCATATGATATACTTGAACAAGCCTTTATTGAAGGTTTGCATCCTCTGGATCTAAAAAATGCGGCAACGATGCATCTTAATCAGATATTGGAGCCTATTCATGACTATTTCAATAGACATACTGAGGCATATGAAACCATGAAAAACCTTGGAATTATCACTAGATAAAAGTTTCTTAATATTAGAAAGAGATTTGATAGATACTTAGGATTTCATCGTCACATCTAAGCTGCTTAATAATAGTATATTTTAAAGATAATGACTTTAATGTTTGTTCTAATTGTTCTTTCTTTGAAAGAGAGCTATAAATAAAAAATGCTTTTCCATCTTTTTTTAAATATGATTTCAATTGTTTTAGGAATTTTATGGTTACCGTAAGGCCCATTGGTCCCCCATCAAATGATTTTGCATACCATTCAGAAATTCCTTTCTTTTCCTCTTTTGTTGTTGGAAGATAAGGTGGATTAAAAATAATGATATCAAATGTTTCTTTTTCTTCCACTATTTCAAAGAGATCACCAGTTCTTACCTCAATTGATCCTTTCAATTGATTTTGGTTTTCTTTGATGTTTTTATTAATGGTTTCTATTGCATATGGGTTGACATCTGAACATATGACTTGGGCTCCTTTTTGAGCACAAACAAGAGAAATAATACCAGTTCCTGCCCCTATTTCTAAGATGTTTTGGTCATTTTCAACAATTATTGAATCTAAAAGAAGAAATGTATCTTCTGAAGGTTCATAGACCTCATAATGAAGATTAATCTTTAATGAATTATAATGAAAACTTTTTTCATTTGATTGCATGATGTTTGCCAATTTAATATTCATTCATGAGATATTCATGTAACCAGCTTTTCTCACAAATCACATTTGCCCAACCTGCCTCAGCACCTGATTTCATCACAAAAATCCTGTCATCTGAACTGATCACTTGTTTCAATGCATCCCGGATATCTGTTGCCTCATCATCAGTGACAACAGCCCAGGTGTTCTCAAATATTTGATTATTAATCTTATAGTTTTGAATTGTTTTTATTATGACCTTATTGCTTTCTTTTGTTGCTGCTTCATAGCTAATAATAAAACATGTCATTTTTTCACCATATCCTCTTCAATAAACCTTTTTTTCTTAATATGCATTATTGAGTGTAATGAATTGATAAATAAAAAAAGATTACTGATTGCCATTTTTTGATCTGATCTGTATTAATGCTGATTTTATTAATTTCCATACAATGCCCAATGTTGCGGCTTTGAACTATTTTCATTTTTATTATTGTAGAGTACAAAAATTAAACGTGAAAAAAAATTATATTTCAAATTCTCCATCAAAACAATATAAATCAGCCGTAGAAAAAATAGCATCTTCTTCGATAGATATTCTCTCTTTGATATTTTCAATAAATTCCTTTGTTGTTTTAAGAATACTTTCTGAATCATTATTACCTGTTAAATCCTTGAGTTTTTTTACTTCCTCTGTTATTACTGTCTTTGAAGTAACAAGGACCTCTAACATTGTCTGTTCCTCAATTTTTTTTTCAAAATATTTATAGAGCATATCCTCACGAGTTATATGATTTTGAACGTATTCAAAATAATCTTCAAAGAATTTTTTTATTTTATCGCAAAATATTATTGGATTCTTTTAATGGTTCTAGCTGTATCTATTTCATTGGTGAACACAAGTTAAAGACTCGGATTTTTTTTCTATGTCGTTTTTTTTGGAAAAATACCTTAAAGATAACAAGCATACCTTAAGGTAGATGGGATAAGATTAATATTCGGAAGGATTTGAATGCTGATTCTTTAATAAAACAGTTAAGGGATTGTTTTAAGGAGATATCTGATCATCGTGCGAAGAATGTTAAATTTTCATTGCCTGATGTTTTGATGTCAGGTTATGCTATGTTCTCGTTGAAATGTAATTTGATGATAAACGAGATGTTGCAGATGAAATGGAGAATATTAAAGCGGTGTATAATGTTGAAAAGGTTCCTTGTGATAGTCAATTGCGTGACATTTTAGATGATGTTGATCCGAAGGATTTACGTCCATGTTTCACTAA
>NJDG01000053.1 GCA_002254885.1 Thermoplasmatales archaeon ex4572_165 | reverse complement strand
CTGTTTGGATCATTTGTACGAGCCATAGCAATTGCTGCATCAACATGTCGGGCATCTTCATGTATCTCAAGATCGATTGGATCATGTGTATCCTTCTTTGTTCCATTAGGGTAATATCCACCACCTTGGATCATGAAATCATCAATTACTCTGTGAAATATGAGGCCATCATAAAAACCAGAGTTTGCATAATCAATAAAATTATCAACTGTGTTAGGTGCCATATCTTTAAAAAGTTCAATTTTAATTATTCCCATAGAGGTTACAATAGACCCATATAGATTCTCCGAGGATGTATCATTGTTTTCAGTATCATTATTTTGAATGTTTTCAATTATTGAGTTAATAGTATCAACATTCATATTTAACTTATCAATTGGTTCTGAAATGAAATCATCTGCTCTAAGAACAATAATAGGATAATTAAAGAGAGGGTCTGTAATGTTTTCCCATTCTTTATATGCAGATTCATTTTCATTTATAATTTTAAAATTAACTTTCAAGTATTCTTTATATATCGTATTATTAATAAAATTGGATTGAACAAAATGTTTCAGAATTATTTTTTGCTTTTATTGTATATGTTGTTGTTTCAGATGGCTTAATACTTATTTCACCAATACTGCTGACATTACCAATTCCATTGTCAATAAAAATGGTTTGAGCATTTATAACAACCCAACTAAGTATTGTTGAATTTCCAGATTCAATTATGGCTGGTTCTACTTTGAATGTTGAAATTGAAACTTGAATATTCTCATCTTTTTTAATATCATTACATCCACTTAAACCAATGACGATAAATATAAACATTATACAAATTGCTATGAGTTTTTTCATTTATTTCACATTTTCCAGTTTATATCCATAAATAATGTTCTCTTTAAAAAATTTTATCAAACATACATTTTAGTTGACTTTGAATTATTTCCCCAATAATTTCATGGATTGTATAGACAATAATGATTGAAAACCTAATCAATTAATTTTAATAATACATAATTTTGTTTCTACTATTTAAAAGAAAAATTATTAGTATCATTAATTTATTATATTATTCAATCATAATATATTTAACAATGTAAATATATGTCTTAAATCTTAAAATGACAATTAAATAAAAAATGAAGTGAAAAAATGAATAAACAAAATGTAATTATTACAATAATCATAGCATCATTATTTATAATACCCTCAGCAAGCCCAATAATGGCATATTCTGAAAAAATGACAAAACTAATATCTCCACCTGAACAACTGGATAAAATATTTAATAATTTACAATTATCCCCAAATGGCTGGTATTATAAGCCAGAAAGTTATAATGAATTAGTTTCTTGGTATTTAACTCTTGAAAATCAGTTTCCAAATTACATTGAAGTTTTCAAAGCAAATGAACTTTATAATACTGGAAAAACTGCGGGTAATTATGATGTTTATTATGTTAGAATAACAAATGAATCACTTGGATTACATAAACCAGAGGTTTTATATTTAGGTTCACCTCATGGTGACGAAAGTGCTGGAACAATTGGAATGTATTGGTTTGTTGATTGGCTTATGCGGAAGGCATATACAGATGAACCTTGTGAAGAATACTCCAAGGATTATCTTCAATGGATCGTTGACAATAGAGAAATATATTTGGAAGTTAGTCATAACCCATATGGATTTGATTACATACAACGACAAGATTCACATGGTTGGGATTTAAATAGAGAAGCAGATTACGATGGACCAGGAAGTCCCACTGGGGGCATTTGGGGAAGTGTTCCAGGAAAAACACTTTATAAATTTGTCAACAATCATACTATTCGAGTTGGCTGTGATTTTCATGCAGGCATACGTTTATTAATTTATCCATGGTCAGGAACTTTTCCAGGGTTGAATGAAATAAGTCCGATTACTGGAAAAACATACAAAAATGTTCCACCTGATTTTTTCTTTTTTGATGCATCATCACTCCGACTTGGTGATTATATGGGCGATTTTGGTGGTGATTTAAATAAAGATACAGTTGGAACTACTAGTGAACATATTGATTATAGAGTTAAAGGTGGCATGGGTGAATGGGGGTATGCCGCAGATGTAGTTAAACATCCAGAACAGGACATATATGTTAAAGATGAAAAATATGGTAATTATAATGGTTCTGGTATCTTATGGGTTACACCTGAAATGTCATATACAAAAAATCCCTGGGAAATTTATATGGGAAATGATACTGTTGATGGATATGGAAAAGAAGTCAGAAGATTTATTCTTCATCAAACAGATCTAGCACAACCATATATTCGATGGATGGGAACAGATAATACTGATGAGCATACTACCATTAAAACAGGGACAGCATTTTCTGTTTCATGGCAAGTAAATGGAAGCCTTGTCGTTGATCATACTTATATTCAATGGGGAACAAATATTGACCCAGTTAATAATTATATATCAACAACTAATGATTATGATCAATATTCTGGTAAATCACTTGGCGGAACAGGATGGGATCATGCAGAAAATGGAAAGACAACAGGTGTAACATATCATGAGAACCTTACTTTTGATTCACCTGGTGAATACTATATAGTTGCAAAAGCACAAGTCGATCAAATGTACAAATCCACAGTTTTTCCAGAAACTTATGGTGAAAACTCCTACTTACGATTAATTCAAGAACGAACAAATAAATCATATCATGAAACAATTAATGGTACTGATGGACTAGAAGAAATCAATGGGAACAGCTGGTGGTACAGCTCAATTATTAAAGTTACTGTTCGTGATAATATACCACCAATGAAACCAGAATTAACTGGACCTAGTTTAGGCGAAAATAATAAACCTTATTCTTTAACAATAAAATCAGAGGATCCAAACCAGGATGATACATATTTCAGTATTGATTGGGGTGACGGAGAAATAAGTGAATGGATTGGACCGTTTGAATCTGGAACAGAAAATACTATTAAACATAGCTATGAAGAAAAAGGAACATATCTTATAAAAGCAAAAGCAAAAGATATATTTGATGACGAAAGTGAATATTCTTTAATGCCCATTCAAATGCCAAAAACAAAAGAAATCTATCAATTCCCAATAATTCAATGGTTTAAAGAACAAATACAATTACTGTTCAATCATTAATTAATATAAATTTCAGTATTGAATAAAAAATATAATGGATTTAAAAATTTCACAAGCTTTATTTAATATTCAATCAATTTATGTTTTGATGAGAATTACATTAAATGAAAAATTTTTCTGAATTAATATAATGAGGTAATTGAAATGAACATTAAGAAATCAGATAAAAGTGTGATGAATGAAAATTCGATCTCAACAGAGATGAAAACTCTAATAGAAAGATCTAAATCACCTTTTGAAAGCACTGATGAATATATTAATAAAATAATTAAACTTCATAATAACTATAATTCTCAAAAAGGTAAAGAATTCATTGAAAGTATTTTCCAAGAAAAATTTCTGAAATATTCCAGCGATTATCTTATAAAATATGATTCTAAAGGAAAAAATGAGAAAATAAAGAATAAAACAAAAGAACAAATAAAATTATCAGTACATGAAATGTTAAATGAAAATGATGATAATATCTTAACATTGCTTCTTTTAATTGATGAAAGTTTCTCTTTACTTTTTCAAACTGAATTTTACGATGCATTATCCAAAAATGGGGAAACTGAAGATTCATTTCAAGAAATCCAGAACGAAAAACTTGAATCAAGTATTTCAGCATGAATTCTGAAAATATAATTCAAATATTCCAATTTAAAAGATATATATTTTGATCCATTATTGAAAATTTTTAAGGGGTACATAATCAAATTGTTTAATTACATCAGAATTGTTTTTTTGCTTATTTCTTTGTGTTATCAATCGAGAAATAGTATGTGCTTGTAAATCATCTAAATTATAAGGTTTTAACATTCTTTCAATCTCGTTTTTTGATAAAAACCTCTTAATCCAATTATTTTCGATATCCCTAGAAAGAATTACGGGCATTCGTTTCTTTTTATTATGTATTTTTTCCATCATATTATTTGCAGGACATGTGATCAATGAAAATGAACAATTTTCAATTTCTGTATCGGGATTCTTCCAAACATCCCAAATTCCCGCAATACTAAAGATTTTATGGCCTGTTAAATAAATATAATATGGATAATTTTTTCCATCATAATATCGCCATTCAAAAAATCCATCAACTGGAATAATACATCGTCTTTTTTTTATTGCAGATTTAAAACTTGGTTTTTCAAAAAGTGTCTCACATCTAGCATTCATCGTTTTATTTTGAATTTTTTTTGCATTATTTATATTTTTTATCCAATTTGGTACTAAACCCCATGTGGAATAATTTATCTCTTTTGAATCTTGATTGGTAATAATTGGGTATTTCATTAAATCAAACGCATTTCTATGATAAATTGGATGGAGATTAAAAAGAGAATCTTCAGAGGATAATTGAATATCATATCTTATTCCTAATTCTGATGGATTTAACAAAGAAATATTATAACACATATCTATCAAATCATGTTTTATCTAACAACTATTTTTGTTTTTTCTTATAAAAACTGTATGATATCATTAACTAAAATAACTTTTTCTCAAAATATAAAATAAAATTAAAACTGTAGAAATGCTTTTTAATATCATCTTGCTTTACCTGTTGCTACAATTTGGAAAATATCATATTCCAAATATTTGTTATTACAATGAAAAACAAATAAGCATATTCCAATTGCAGGGGTAGCCAAGCCTGGCCAACGGCGCAGGACTTAAGATCTATTAAGATTCCTAAAATAAGGGTTCGATGAGACATCCTGTCTCGAAGGAGTCCGAGGGTTCAAATCCCTTCCCCTGCATTTTTTCCTTAAACCAGGAAACGATACAAATTTACTTTTCTATCAAATCTTACCAATTCATCTGGTTCTATAATGCAATTATCAATGAAGATAATACAAATATGATTGGTAGAAACATTTCTATTGCTTGTTGGAACCTTCAGATATTTGGACCTAGTAAGGCATTAAATGATACACTACTTGATTACTATGCGGAGAAACTAAATGATTTTGATATTTTTATTGTTCAGGAAATACGAGATGAATCAGGAGATGCGATTAAAACGCTTGCTTTGAAGTTTCCAGAACATCAATACATATTGAGTGATCGTGCAGGACAAAGTAGCTCAAAAGAGCAGTATGCAGTTTTTTATAACAACCAGGCTACATTAATTGAATTATATGATTATCAGGCAGAATATCAAGAAGATATGCAACGGCCACCATTGAAAGTAACCTTCAAATCAAACAATTGGACCTTTACACTTTTCACAATCCACACTCAACCCAATAATGTACCAGGTGAACTGTTAGTATTAGAAAAAATTGTTGGAGAGCCTTTGGTTGATACAATAATCCTTGGTGATTTGAATGCTGATGGCAGTTACTATGACGAGGAGAACATTAACCATTTCATTGATTGGAACTGGATAATAAATAATGATATTGACACTACGGTTGCTAAGAGTGATAATACATATGACCGGATTATTATCAATGAAGCAACAGAAAATAATTTGATATCATTTGGTGTAATGGATGATGTAAATAGTGGCGTGAGTGATCATTATCTTGTTTATGGTTACTTTTATAATGAAAAAGAATGATACTACAATAAAATAAAACATTATGAGGAATAAAATGATAGTTATTGGTTGGCATAATGGTTCCCCTGATGACATTACAGGGGCAGGTTATGGATTAAAAATTCAAAAAGAAGACCGAGATAAATTTTTTCAGAAAAATTGGAAATCTATCAATATAATTATCAATTCAAAACAATCTGTAAATGTGAAAATCTCAAAGTCATTTTGGAAAGAATCCATTGAACTTCGAAGCTCTGCAATCGGGAAATGGATGATTGATAATAAATTTGCACCTTGGTCAAAAGGAAATCCATCTAAATTTAATATGTTATTGATAGGTAATAAACAATTTCAATTGCAGATTTAAGTGAAAAATCAATTAAAAAAAAGATTAATCTTCAAGTAAATTTGTTATAATAAAAAATTGGAGGAAAGAAAAGGGAGAAAAATTATTTTCGAGGCAAAGAAGGTGGTTGTTCTCCCTTTCTTTTCAACTATTGATTTTTAAAAATTATTTTGTTTAACAATCATCATTTTCTGGATCTTTGTTTCCTTCAACTGGTTATAAGTAAGACCCGATGGTTCACAAATGATGCTATCTGCATATCGTTCTATGAAATTATTCATATCTTTTTTTTCTCCCCATTTTTCTTATAATTTCAAATAATGGTTTTTTTGTAGTTAAAACCCTATTCATTGTTTTTTCAACATAATGCAAAAATGAAAGTAATATTTTTATTTTTGTAAGAAAATTAACATTTAATAATCAATTATTTTCTATTAAACCAATTAAAAAAAATTGCTGAAAATAATGTCTACTATACATTATTTTCAGTTTTTTATTATAAATATCCTATTAGAAACGCATCTATTTATTATCAAATGCTTGATTGACTAAACTATCACATTTCTGAATGAATTTATGATCTCTTTTATGATGATTGTATGTAATTTTCTTAAATGGTTTTATTCTATATTGAACTTCATTATATAATTCAAGAAGATTCTTTGCCTTTACTCTATATTGACCTTTTAATTGTTTAATTAGTAGTTCACTATCTGAAAAGAAAACAATTTCATCTTTGCTATGATTTACTGCAATTTCAAGTCCTTTTATCAATGCCTTATACTCTGCTTCGTTATTCGTACCATGTCCAATACATTCTTTATAGGTCTGTAATATTTCTTTATCCTCATTACAAATAACAATACCAACCGCTGATCGACCAGGATTGCCTCTTGATCCACCATCGGTGTATAAAAATATTTTATTTGATTTCATTTTCCATCCTCATTATTTTTTTAATGTGAATTTGTTAACTTCATTAAAATGTTATGATTTTTGTAAGCCTTATTTTTATTGAATATTGATAATAAGATTTATTTTAGATTTTTCAATTTCCATATTTAATTCCAGTAAAAACAATTTAAATTTATACTTTCAACTACCTAATTATTTACTTTATAACTTAAAATCATTATTTCTAATTTCAAAAAACATTTTACTGTGTAGAAATTGCCGGAGAGGGTGCATCTTACTCTAGTATTACTGGCCATTCTGCCAAAGAAATTTAAGGTGAAAACTATGAAATTTGCAACTAATAACAAAAAAATCAAAATCTTCAAAATTGGAAATAAGTTTTGTTTCAAACAATTTTTCAATGATAAAGAAATTTTTAATGAGTTATCTGATTATTATAATGATAAAAAATTTAGATTTGAATATGATTCAACAAATGGAGTGGAAAGATAGGTATAAGAAATATGGATCTATCCTTAAGAATTCAATTGAGTATACAGAACTTGGTGGAAATAGAATCTTTCTGATGAAAGATATGATGTCAGTAGAACTAGCAATAGAACAAGGTGCAGAAAAATATACAGATGAAATCGATGTTGAACGTTTGATTCTATAATTTTTTTTATACTCTTGATCTGACATCAATTGCGCTTCTTATTTTTTCCACTTTATTTAATATCATCATTAATAATATCTGATAGATGAGACAATATAAAGTAAACTTCTTTCTATTTTTTTAAAACAAAATAATTCAATTCTTCTTCTAGGTTATTAAAATAAATATTTATCATAGCTATTACATTTAAAAAATAAATAAAATTTTTATGACGAATTATAGCAAAATAATATGAAAATAATGAATTATGTTTAAAAATATCGCCATTGCGATGAAATATATTTTTTATACTTAATTGGGATGTTGTTTATAAGTTTCTTTTCATATTCTTTTCCGTTCATTTCATTTCTTAAGATTATTTCATATTCTTGACTCATCTTTTTTCACCTGCCATTCCATATAGCGTGTTATTGTTTGCATATTATTTTATTTAATGGTGATGTGTAAATTTCCCATTTTGATAAAATAATATAATT
>NJDG01000005.1 GCA_002254885.1 Thermoplasmatales archaeon ex4572_165 | reverse complement strand
ATAATCTAATTATACCTAAACATAAACTCACTCTCAGCAGCTTCTTAGAACTTCGACTTATTGATTATCTTCAAGCAATATAGTGCCGTACCCATAATCGACAAAAGTAGAAAACAGGCTCCCTTCCGTCAAACGGTAAAACGCCAAAAAAGTCATCTGCCGTTAAAAACCCTTCGAGAAATGAGAATGGGCCCGCCGAGATTTGAACTCGGGTTACTACCTCCCCGAGGTAGAAGGATGCCAAGCTACCCTACGGGCCCAAAAAAAAGGGGTGAGGGGTATTAAAAAGGTTTTTTTTCGAAAAAACCCTTATGGTTTCCAGATAGGCCCACCCATTGGAAGTATTGTTTTCCCTGCAACTGTGTTAATAAGAACTGATGCTGATCCATAAAATGATAATGCAGATGTTGCAAGCAAAAAGATTCCACCAATTAAAGATGATGCTCCGGTTAGATAATGGAGTATTAGATTTACAACAGCGATATTTACAACAATTAGTATGGCGAAAAATAATTTGTTTGCCATAAGTGAAGTTACTGTTGCGATAAAACTAAAGATAAGAATTCCAATAAGTCCAAAGGCATAATGTGATATATCAAAGCTTACTCCACCGAAAATTGTGAAAAATAATGTTAACGCAATTGCAAACATTGCAAATGCAAAGCCTGTAAAAACTGTTGCCCCAAATATGTTGTTTCTCTTAAAATCCATTATTCCTGCTACAAGTTGAACACATGCACCAAAGAAAAGAACCCAGGGGACCATTAGAAGTTTATCAATTCCTGAGGTTAATCCAAGATATCCAGATCCAATTACTAATGCTGCTACTCCAAGACCTGTTAGGCCAAGAGCTGCGGGTTCTGCTGGAAGCAGGGTTTCTGTATTTGATGATATAGATTCAGTTTTGTTTTTACTCATAAAAAAAAACTCTCCTTTTTTGACCTGAATCACTATTATCATAAAAAGGTTTTTCTAGAATTTACCATGGGCTGTAATAATAATTAAGTGAGAAAGACCATATATCCATTTCATCACTAGCAACTTGTCCGTTTTCTGAATATACATATGCTCGTAATGTATAGGATCCAATTGGTGGTGCATGTTTCCCTTGAATGTCCCATGTGTAAGGTGGGGTGGAATCAAAGTTCATGAAATTATTATTAATGCAAAATACTACATACGTTATTTCTTCATCTGAAATCACCCTTGCTTCTGCATTTGTAGTTCCAAGGACCATTGTAATTCCTCTTTTTTCTTTTGACCATAGTGATCCTAGATCCAAAAGTAAAAGAGGTTTCTTTCCAAAGTATCCATAACCCTCATATGGTTTAAGAAGCTGTATCTGTAGTGATATAGGTTTCAGAGACATTTCAGCAAGAATTGCACATAGCACTTTAGTTGCTTTTAATTGATAGGACCAATTGAGATGTTCAGGGTTGTCTTCTGGCGTATTTGCCCAGGGGTATCCATCATGATGAGCGATCCAAACGCCATCGTATCCATAATCAACGAATGCTTGATGATCGGCACCAATATAATTTGGTCTTCCTTGAACTGTAATATCAAGTAAAGGTTCATACAAATAACTTATCTGAGTTGCTTGTTCTACAATCCATTCTGATCGTTTTGGACTATGAAAACGAATTTTTTTCCCGCCTTCATTTGAATTGGCATATCCAATCATGTCAACATTTAATACAGCATGTATATTTTCTTCATTTCGATATGCATCACGAGCATAGGAAAAACTTCCATATGTGCCAACTTCTTCACCGCTAAATGCAACAAATTTTATTGTATTATTAAATGAATATTTTGACATTACATTTGCAATAGCCAGTAAAGCAGCAACACCAGATCCATCATCATCAGCACCTAGTGAACCTTTTGTGCAATCATAATGAGCACTCATAATAAAAATTGCTTTATTTGGATGAGTCCCCTCTATTGTTGCTTCAATATTATAACTTGAAAAACCTTTGAAATTCCATATAGTTTTCTCTGTATTAAGTCCGATGGATTGAAAAGAATCATAAAGGTAATTACCTGCATCTGAACAATTCTTTGAACCTGTATATCGAGGTCCAAAACTCATTAGCGCTTGATGATAATCATAAACAAGAGTATGATTAATGGATTGAATCATATCAACTACATCTGGATTCATGTTTTCTGAAATGGTGGATGTATTGAAATTTGTTGATTTCCCATTTACTGTTAAATTTTGATTAAGTATGTTGATACTTACTGACAGCAGCATGATAGAGATTAATAAACTTATTAGTTTATATTTCAAAATAAACACCTTTAATCTTTATTTTTAATCCAAACTTTAATAGTTATATAACACTCTGTTGATAAATATAATTATCTATTATATGATGGAAGAATATAAAAATGATTATAACTTTAATTATAAATAGGAAAAGTGTATTAAGGGGTTGTTTATGGGCGAGTAGCTTAGCTTGGTTGGAGCACCCGGCTGATAACCGGGAGGTCGCCAGTTCGAATCTGGCCTCGCCCATAAAATTATTTTTTATGAAAAACTAGGTTTTTATTAATTATTCTTTCAAAGAATCAATTGGATAATTTTTAAATGACCAAATAAGGACAAATATTGCAGATAATAAAAAGCCTATTGCTATTAGAAAAGTTAAAGTAAATCCAACAATTTCATAAAGAATTACTCCTAAAAGAGGGGCAAATAGAGCACGAACACCTGTTGCGGATAAATGAATAGATTGATAAATTGCAGTATCTTTTTTTTTACAAAAATATACTGATCCAATCCTCCAGATAATACTCATACTCCCTAAAAATAAACCATACCAGAAAATATAAATAAGTAAAACATAGAATATTTTAATATCAAATATGGTAATATTATACTGATAATACTCTGACAGAGCAATTGAACCAATGGCAAGCATCATAGAGAAAAAAGAAAAAGCAGCAAATTTACGTGGATCAATTTTCCCAATCATCCTACCAAATAGGGGCATTAATAAAATAGCAATAATGTTAAATGTATTTTTATAAAATGCTACACTAACATAATTTAAATTAAGAACCCGTTCATAAAAAATAGTAATAACTGTAACAGTTATCATAAAAGCAAATCCATAGAGCATGAAACCAATTTCAAAATGTCTAAAAGGTTGATTTTTTTTGATGATTTTTTTCATGTTGAAAATTGATTCTTTAATAGAAGTGAAAAAACCTTGCTTTTTTGATATTATTACTTGTTCTTCATAAGATATTTTTGAAAACAAAAAAATAGATAATACACCTAAAATTGCTGTAATTGGGAGAATATATGTGAAAGCATAATTATCAAAATCTAATAAAATACCATATGAAAAAGTAATGATCAGTGTTACAATCTTATTTATCGTCGTAGAAAATCCATATAGTATACCAAAATGATGATGGCGGTAATTATGTTTTAAAAAAAGATTCACTAATGGTAAAGTAACTGGTGCTTCTAGATAAAACAAAAGAAACAAAAATAAAAAAAGATAATGAAACTGAGGGTTTGAAAGAAAGGTATCAGGGTTTTTTGGAAAAATCAATAATAACAAAAGTGGAAGGCGAGTAATAATTGCTGTTTTTTTTAATAATGATTTTTTATTCAATACTCGTTTAATAAAAACATTGAAAAATATAAGCAAAACAAATACTGCAACACCCACTTGAAAAAGTATGCCAAGTTGAAAATTTGATCCTTTCATGCTCTTCAAAAAAATGAATTCATTTAATGATAAAATACCAAAGATACATCCCTCAAGAATTGAATATAAAAGATGATACTTAAACGTTGTTTTTTCAATTTCGTTTAAATCAAGTGATGAAATCTTCATTAAAAAGTCCTCAAAAAAAATAATTATTATGTATCTAATATTTCATCAAACTTATAATCTTCCCATTTTTCAAATCCTAAAAGAATATCAAGCTCCACTGGTGTAATAATTGGAATTTTATATCTCATATAATCATCAATTGCAATACGAGGGCAGGCAGTTGAAATAAAACAATCTATTGACCTAAAAGTCTCAAGATTAGTAGGATTGAAATGGTTTGATCCAATAAGTATGGATTTTTTATTTTTAGAATCTAGTTTTTCTTTAATTTCAAAGGCAAGTTTTTTTCTTTGTTGCCCAATTTTTGTTCCAATTAAAATGCCAAATAATGCTGCATCCCTTGACCTTTCGATTGCACCGAATCTTTGCCGTAATATTTTATCTTTTAAATCATAAAGTTCCTTGGTTTTTATCTTGTTTTCATATGGATCAGCAACGATAACTTCTTTTTTTGTAGCAAGTATCAAACCAAGAGGATGAAAAATACCGCTACCTACATATAAAAAAATATCAACGTTTTCTGAAATATTAACCGCTGAACTAAGATTACAACCTAATATTTGTCCTTCAAAATCAATTCGATTATCACCTTTACCAATAACTGGTTCAAAATCATTTTCTTTTAAAATCTTAATAATTCTTTCTATACTATTTCTATGTTGAGCAGTGGTTACAATACCAATTTTTTTCCCATTTAAATGTTTAATTGATTCTTTAACGATGATTTCTACATCAAGATTTGACTCTGCATTTAAAAAAAGAGTTTTTATAGGCATCTGATTAATGCTAGGGATGATAGTATGTCCTATTTGAATTGCTAGATCTACACCAATTTCTTTTAATTCTGAACCAACAAGATCACATGCACCAAAACAAGGATCTTCATAAATAATAAAACTTGATTTTGTATTTTTTTGAAAATAATCTAAGATATTTGATATATTTTCTTTTAATCCTTCTGGAATTTGTAAAGCAACAAGCTTTGAATTATTTTTATTAATGAATTCAGCGGCTCTTTCAAGATTAATAGTATAATTAGATATTTTCAAAATTAATTCCTCAATTATTTTTTATCTTCTCTCCATTCCAATTATATACCAATCATCTGTTTTATCTAATTCAGTATCTACGGTTAAATGAACAATTTTTAGATTTGGATATAGATTTTTTATATCTTCAAGATCGACATTTTCAAATTTTTTTAAGTTATTTAGATATGCTTGTTCTGTTAATGCATTTGATTCATAGTTTTCTTTGGTTCTTTTCAATATTCTATTAATGCTTGCATCTTTTGAACAATTTGTTTGTAGAATTACAAATGTTTTATTTTGAGCTGCGGCAATACCTGCGGCTTTTCTTCTTAAATCTTGTGTTACAAAAGTCGCATCAAGAATTACGCCATTGTCATTTTTGAGTGTATTCTCTGCTCGTTTGAACATTTCAGCATATATTTGCTTTCTTATCTCAAAGTTTGCTGCTACTTTTTCATCAAAAATATCTTTATCTTTAAGAACGTCACGTCTAATCAAGTCGGTTCTCTGTATGGGATATCCTTTTATTTTAGATACTTCTTCTGTTGTTTCTGTTTTAAAGGTTCCTGGAAGTCCACAAGCAATAAGAAGAGTACCGGACTCAAGTTGATTTTCAATAAAATTTTCAAATGGTTCTTTCAATTTTTTTCACATCCAAATATTCATATTTTTCTTTATTTTCTAAATATTATTTTTATATTAATTATATATTAAATATAAGAGTGAGCAAGAGTGAAATATTTCTGAGCAGATTTTTCCGCCTCTTTCTTTTTTTCTTCCGTAATTGAGCCGTCATTTAAAATGAAACTTGTTACTTTTCCACGGACATATGCTCGATAAATTTTATAGAAATTAATTAGTTGATAAATTTGAATGTTATCTTTTTCTCCTACATTTTCAAGATATTCATCTAATAGCTGGTCTGAGAACTCTTTTCCATCATTATATTCTAAATCCATTAATAGAAATGCAATTTCAGAGGCAGTATCTGAATATCTAAATCTATCGTTGAATTCAATACAGTCGATAATAATTATTGGGTCAGTTAGAACTACATGTTCCATATGAAGATCACCATGACAATCTCGGATGTTACCATTCTTTATTCTTTGTTTAAATAAACCTTCATTTTCATAATAAAAATTATCTGTCCACTTTTTTAGGTCAGTATATTGTATTTCAGTGATTGACTTACCGATGAACTCTTCGGTTTGTTGAAAATTTTCATCTGTATTGAATTTTATGGTTTCTAGTTTTCCAAATTCATTTATTTCATTTGATTTTTTTGAATTATTATGAAAATCTGCAATTGCTCTTCCAATTCTTCTGATATCAACAGTTGTTACAACACCTTTTTTAAATCTAGCCTTCAAAAGATCTTCCTCTGACAATCGTCTCATCTTAACTGCATAATCTACAACATCACCTGCTCCATCAACTGAATAGTTATCCCCATCATAAGTTACAGGATAAACTCCAATATATACATCATCTGAAAATCTGCTATTTAACTCAACCTCTTTATTGCAATAAAACTTTCTTTTTTCAAGGGTTGAAAAATCAAGAAATCCAAAATTTACTGGCTTTTTTATTTTATATACAAATTCATCTCCAATAAAAACATTTGAAATATGTGTTTGTGTTAAAATTAATTTATTTGAATGTTCAGGATAAGCAGATGGATTCATTAAATCTTCAATCATAGTTTTCATAATTATTCAATTCCAATCTAGTTTTTTATTTAATCCTTGGAAATGATATTGTTTTAAAAATTTTGTCTTCAAACATGATAAAATATAATAACAAAAATACTCTGAATTATTAAAAGTGTTAGAATTGCAGGAATATACATTTTATACAAACTAGTTGTTTCTGTTTTAAGAAAATCGCTACTGACAACATTGCATAGATGAATAGGTGAAATTAAATAACCCACTAATGAGCTTATAAAAACTATACTTGCAAATCCTGTTATATTCAAGCCAGATGAATAAAAAAATGGATATACTAAAAGATAAGACAATGCAATTGCACCTAGATTATAACCTGTCACTAAACCTAAGAGTAATGGAATTAAAATAATAATTATAATTGGATGAAATGGTAGGCTACCTACCATTAAGCCGATTTGATCAGCAGCACCAGATATATCAATTAATTGTCTGAAAATCATAATTCCAAAAATGATTAAAGCAAGATTAAACGATATTGATTCCTTTAGGATTTTGATATATTTATTAAAATCAATATGCATTATTAAAAATAGTAATATGATACTAATAATTACACCTATATTGAAAATATTTCTTTGATTGTCCTTTAAATTTGGAAAACCAATGATGAATAAAACCACATATAACAAAATTGGAATTATTGGTGGAAATAAATAGATTAATCCTTTGTAGTCTTTTTCACCATCAAATTTTTCAATTTTTACATCTTTTGTAAAGTGTTTAAGATAAATAATTCCAATAAACACAAATACAATAAAAGAAGGAGAATTAGCAATTAAAAGTTGATAAATATCAATATTTGCATATTTTGCACTACACAATAATAAAACAGCTGATGAAACTGGGAAAATTGGAAACCATATATGTCTGAACCATACATTTAAAAAATTTTTTTGATTTTTATTTAACTTGAAATCATCTCCTTCCTTGTCAATTAATGGCGCAGAAAACAACGCACCCCCAGGGACTGGCATAAGACCATAAATTGCAGGTATTAAACCCAAAGTTCCGCCTTTATGAAAAATTGATTTTAAACTTGTTATTAACTTGTCTATTGCCCCTGTTTTTTGCATGCAATTAGCTAAAATAAAAATAAGAGTTAACAAAATAGCAAGTTCAATTGTTTCTGTATTAAATCTTTGATCTTTAAAGGAATATATTACAGCATTAGATACTGCATTGGCAATATCACTAACACTGGTATTTTTTAATGAAAACAAAGCTACAACTAATGAGCCTATAAAAAGAGATAAACCAAAATTAGTTTTTTTTCTAACAAGAAATATAACAACTACAAAAGAAATGCATAAACCAAGAATTGGAAAATATGTTAATAATAATTGTAATGGATTCATTTTTAAATCTATGGATATTAAAACTCTAATTAAAACCTTTTATAAAAAGAAATAAAAATTTTTATAAGTTATTATTTCTATTTTTTTCATCTGTTTTTAGCATTTGTCCATTATTCCAATGATGGTCAAAATCTTCATGTAATGAATTAACAATTTCCTTTTCAACAGTCCAAAAACCAAGTTCACCTTCTTTCATAGGGCCCGAAAGAATCAATGCACGATCATCTCCTAGAACATAATTTCCCTTAATTTCTGCGTTTCTTCTAGTGTTTAATCCTTTAAAAAGACCTGGATCTTTATATTTATGAACAAGAACCATTGATTTTTCAGGAAGTGATACATTTCCTAAGTATTCTGCCATGATTTTAGGATTATTAATTTCATTGATATTCCAATCATTTGTTCGCCGTGAGTTTGGCATATCTACTTTATCTTTCTTTGATCCAAATTCTATTGCAATTGCAACAACAATAACCCCAATAATAAATCCAACTGCTAATGTTATAATATCCATCACATTCAACCCATTATACAAAGGGATATAGTGTTTTTAATTATAGATATTTCGATATAGTTAACTTTTATGAATTATGTTTATTTTTTTATGATACATCATACAAAACATTTAAAACAATCATTTTAATCACGAATAAAACTAATATTTATAATGAGGTTAATTTAATGAAAAAAGTATATATGGATTATGGTGCAACAACACCAGTAGATCCAGAAGTAATCACTGCTATGAATCCCTATTTTTTTGAAATATATGGGAACCCTTCATCCACACATTCATATGGTGTAGATGCGGCAGATGACATTGAACAAAGTAGGTTAAAGGTTGCTTCATTAATAAATGCAAAACCCGAAGAAATTATTTTTACTTCAGGTGGAACCGAAGCTGATAATCTTGCAATAAAGGGGGTTGCTGCATTACATGAAAACAAAAAAAACACAAAAGGGCCTCATATTATCACTACTGAAATTGAGCATGCAGCAGTTCTAGAAACATGTAAATATCTTGAAAAAACAGGTTTTGATGTAGCATACCTTCCAGTTGATAAATATGGCCTTATTAAAACAGAAGATTTAAAGAATACAATATCAAAAAACACCTTTCTACTTTCAATTATCTATGCAAATAATGAGATTGGTACAATACAAGAAATTGAAGAGATAGGAAAAATTACAGAAAGTAATGGTATTCTTTTTCATACAGATGCGGTACAAGCTGTTGGAAAGATCCCAGTTGATGTAAATAGATCAAGAATTGACCTTCTTTCATTATCTTCTCATAAGATCTATGGTCCAAAGGGCGTAGGCGGTTTATTTGTAAAAAAAGGTATTAAAATCAAACCATTATTTCATGGTGGAGGACATGAACAAGGAAAACGTAGTAGTACCTTGAATACACCAGGTATTATTGGTCTAGGTAAAGCATGTGAGTTAGGTAAAAAACGATTAGTGACAGATAGTAAAAAGATGATTAAACAAAGAGATACCTTAATTAAAAATATCCTTGGAATTGAAGAAAGTTACCTTAATGGACATCCAAATAAACGATTACCAAATAATGCACATTTTCGATTTTCAGCAGTTGAAGGAGAATCATTACATATGATGCTTGATAATAAACAAATAGCTGTTGCAACAGGTTCAGCCTGCTCATCAAAAAAATTAAAGCCATCTCATGTATTGCTTGCTCTTGGATTGACTCCCGAGGAATCACATGGTTCACTTCGTTTTACATTAGGAAGACAAACAGAAGATACTGAAATATCATATGTTTCCAAAGAACTTCCAAAAATTGTTGAACATCTTAGAAAAATGTCTCCATTATGGAAAAAATGAGGAGAAATTGAAATGGATGAAAAATATACTGAAAAAGTAAAGGATCACTTTTTCAACCCACGAAATGTTGGTGAAATTTCAGATGCTGATGGAGTAGGGACTGTTGGAAATCCAACATGTGGCGATGTTATGACTATATATCTCAAAGTTAAAAATGAAATTATCACTGACATTAAATTCAAAACATATGGTTGTGCAGCAGCAATTGCAACAAGTAGTATCACAACAGAAATTGTTAAAGGAATGAATATACAAGAAGCAAAAAAATTAACAAGAGATAATGTTGCAGAAGAACTTGGCGGACTTCCTACTTTAAAGTTACATTGTTCAAATCTTGCAGCAGATGCATTAAAAGAAGCAATTAAAGATTATGAAAACAAGAAAAAGGAGTGACAAATAAAATGGATTCATACATTAGAATAGATGGTTGGAAAGCAAATATCCGTTTTTCATCAGCTCATGTAATTCCAGAATATGAAAAATGTGGGAGGTTACATGGACATTCATATGCAATTCATGCAAAACTTTATGGAGAAAAAGATGAAAAAGGAATAATAGTTGATTTTTCAATTATTAAACATCATTTAAAGATGATTGCAGATCATCTGGATCATTATATTCTTATACCTGGTAATAGCCAATCAATTTCAATAACCGATGAAAATAATCAAATTACTTTAAATTCCCTTGATAAGATATATGTTTTTCCAAAAAATGATTGTATCATTCTACCTCTTTCATCAACCTCTGCTGAAAACCTCGCACATTATGTTTTAGAAGAACTACTAACAAAGATGGAAAATGAAATCCATCTTACAAAAATAGAAGTTGGTGTAGATGAAGGATATGGTCAAGGTGCATTCATTTCAAAAGAGCTTTAAATATTACATTTAATTGTTATATTGGTTTATCTTATGAATAAAAGATCGGTTATTTTAATTTCAGGGGGCCTAGATTCTGCTGTAACAGCTTTTTATGCAAAACAGGAATCTAGTGAGCTATATGGCTTATCCTTTCTATACGGGCAAAAACACAACCGTGAAATTGATTCAGCAAAAAAAATAGGAATAGAGGCAAAATTAAAAGATCACGTTTTTTTTACACTTGACTTAAATCAATTTGGTGGATCATCATTATTAAAAAATTCCAAAGAAACAATACCAAATAATGTTTCTGTTGAAGAAATTGGAAAAGAAATACCATCTACATATGTCCCAGCTAGAAATACCATTTTTTTATCAATTGCTCTTGCTTATGCTGAAACAATTGATGCAGATTTTATTTTTATTGGAGTAACCTCAGAAGATTATTCTGGTTATCCTGACTGTCGCCCTGCATTTATTGATGCTTTTCAAAACCTGATAAATAATGCAACAAAAAAAACAATTCTAGGTAAAAACATAAGATTAAATACTCCCCTTCTTAAACTTTCAAAAGATGAAATAATAAAAAAAGGAATAAATCTTAATGTACCTTTTGAAAAAACATGGTCCTGCTATCAAGGAAAAGATAAAGCCTGTGGAATTTGTGATTCATGTAAACTACGATTAAAGGGATTTAAAAATGCAGGATTACCAGATCCTATCTCATATATTACAACACCTGAATGGTATGATCTTAGCTAGGAATTATCATACTTATTTTTCTTTTTTCCTTTATAATAATCATAGACATCAAGTGAAACAGGAATTGAGATAAGAACTGAAATAAGAATCACTAAACAAACAGTACAATCCTGAGGAACATTATACACAGTCGGTTGTTCATTATCATTAAAAAAAGTACCACTGATAATATCATTGAAAAGAAGGTTAATTGTTCCAACCCATGGTAATTCCCCCCGTGCTTTACCAGTAACCCATTCAAATTTAATTGGTTCGCTACAAATGCCTCCTGCTTGATCACATCGATCATTTGTAAATGGATTGTCGCCTTTAGTGATATAGCCAGAATGACTTGGTTTATAATTGCTTAATCCAATTTGTGATATTGTAATCGCATTTTCATTGTAAATTCCATATTCTTCAACAGTATATGTTTTGTCATCATTATATTCTACCCAGCATATTGCACGATGAATAATCTGTTCCTCCTCTGTTCGCCCATATTTTCGATACACAATAACATCACCATAATCGCCATACGATCGGAAACCATCTTCTTTTGCCATTTCACCACCATTTGGGCCTCCACGAACGACAAGGTCAGCTTCATTATTTACCTTCACTAGTAAAACCATATCTCCTGCATCAATATAACCAACTCTACCATAAGGTTCATCTGCATGCATCATACTACCTGATTCAATTGCAACCATAGGAGCACCGAACCATTGACCCGTATAACCCCATAAAAATGATAAAATAAGCAAAACCACAAACACTGCTACAAGAATATCACGGATAAAAGTTATTTTATCATCTTCTGAACGCCAGAACTTTAAAAACATTAATCTTATTTCATTTAAATTCATGATAACACCTATTTTATATCTGTTTTTTCACTGGTGAAGATTTCTTAATTACATGTTTAATTGAGGATCCGCAAATTGGACAGACATCCACATCTTCAATTATTTTTTTTCTGCATCCTCGACATCTCCGCTCCCATTTAAATCTTTTTGTTATAGGGTTTTGATTTATTGTTTGAATCGACATTTCAAGATAATTAGCAACATTTTGAATGCTATAATCATCTGTAACAATAATAGGTTTTAAATCACCCAATTTTTGATATTCATAGGAAAGTGCAAGAATTGAAATATCTGCATCAGATAATCTCTTTTCTTCACCAAATAATCTTATTTTATTTAATAAAGAATTAATCGATGATTTTGATGGGTCAATAATTTGAAGTCCTTTATCAATTAACAATTGAAAATTTCTATAATCTCTCCCACCTGGTTTAAATTCATCATAGATTTTAGATGTTGTTACAAACATATCTTTGATAAAACTAAGTGGTTTTCCAGAAAAAATTGCAGAAGAATCAATTATAAAAACTTGTTTTTTTTCTACCATATTAATACTTAATAAAAAAAAATTTAGTATTTCATTATTTTTTATGCCTCAATCGGATCCAAAGTATCAATAGATAACATCTGTTGATTACCCGTTGCCATATCTCTAAGTGTAACCATATTATTCTCAATTTCTCTGGGTCCAATAATTATTACTTTACTTGTATTTTTTGAGCCTGCATATTTCATTGCTTTTCCAATGCCTCTTTTCATTAAGTCAATATCAACTCGTTTCTCTTTTAGACGAAGTCTCATTGCTATCTGAATTGCAATATCAATCATATCATCATTAACAGGGACAATAAAATAATCTAAACCTTTTGATGGAAAAGAAACATCTTCTAATTCCATAGATAAAATTGTTCGATCAAATCCTAAGGCAAAACCTGATGTATGTGTTTTTCTTCCATTAAAAAGAGAAATCAGATCATATTCACCTCCACCACAAATCTGTTTCTCAGCTCCTAATTTAGGTGCCTTTATCTCAAATACGACCCCTTGATAATAATCCAGACCTCTAACAATCCCAAGATTCAAATGAAAATCCTTTACTTCAAAACAAGAATCTAAGAAATGAATCAGTTGTTTCATTTTATGCACTTCTTTTAAAGCATCTTCATCATCATTAAGATAACATTCAATTTCTTCAATATTACTTTGTTGAATAAATGAAATGAATTGTTTGATTTCATTATTTTCAAAATTAAAATCCTCTAACATTTCAGTTACATCTGAAAAAAGTTCCTTATCAATCAATGGAAATAATTGTTTTTGTTGATCCTTATTAATATTCATTTTTTTAAAGATCATTGTTAATAATTTAAGATTACCAATATCTAATGTTATATCTTTAATATCAACCTTTACTAATAGATGATATGCCATTGCAATAAGCTCAGAGAGTGCTTCGGGTGTATTTGTACCAATAAGTTCACAACCTGCCTGCATAAATTCCCTATATCTGCCTTTTTGTGGCCTATCATATCTATAACAATTACCAAAATAAAATAATTTTAATGGTTTAGATTCCATCTGTAATTGATCAACATACATACGAATAACAGGTGCTGTTAATTCAGGTCTAAGTGCAAGATTTCTTCCACCTTTGTCCGTAAAAGAATAAAGTTCATCTATAATTGATTCACCAGATTTCATTGTAAACAAGTCCAATTGTTCAAATGTTGGTGTCTGAATCTCTTGAAATCCAAATGATTGAAACGTGCTTCTTAATTTTTCTTCAACAAATTTCCTTTTTTCCATTTCTTTTACGGAAAAATCTCTTGTTCCACGTGGTCTTTCTATCACAAATACCATAATGCAAGTTATTTCTTAATATAATTTCTATTGAAGATTAAGCAAATAAATATTTCGTCCTTTAATCAATATCTAAGCAAAACTATTTAAAATACTTTTTAATATTTATAAAATAAGAATATTGAAACTAAAACCGTCTTTGGGTGGAGAAATTATTATATGAAAAAAACAAAGAAAATTGAAATTACAATTTCAAATGAAAAATTAGAATTACTAAGAAAAATAGGATTAAGCCCAGAAGATGTTTTTTTTAAAGGATTTGAAACACTTTTAAGACGAAAATACCGTGAGATAAGTATGATTGATGATGAAGATGAACTTGAAATAATGGAGATTCAAGAAATTTCCCAACAAATTCATGAAGTAGAAGATTTCCTTGTCAGTGAAACAAATATTTCAAATAATTAATAATCTACATTTATTATTTATTGTTCTAAGGTTGCATGACGTTTACGCATGGTATCCTCAGTCTCTTGTTTTTTTTCCAGTAAATCAGCAATGATACCATCAAGAAGAATCCAAACACTAGCTTCAAATAATGTACCTAATGGTGCATATTTCTTTCTTTCTTCTTCTGAACATCCTGCTGATACAAACAATGTAATATCTGCATATTTGGCAATATCTGATTCTTTTTTTCCAGTTATAGAAATTACCTTTGCACCTAGTTTATTTCCAATTTCAGCAGTCATCACCGCAGGGATTGTTTCACCAGAACCTGAAACAATAACAATAAGATCATCTTTTTGAACTGGAATTGTAATGGTTTCACCAATGACAAATGCCTGAAAACCAAGATGAACTAGTCTAATTGCAAACGCTTTTGAAACTAATCCAGATCGCCCTGCACCATAAACAAAAATATGATTTGATTTGAAAAATAATTCCATCACAGATTTAATATTCTCAGTTGAAACACTTGATAAAATTTCCTTTACTTTTTTTTGTATATAATCAATTGATTTTAAAAAAACATATTCTTCGTTCATTGAATCTCCGAAAGATTCCGGTAATCTGCTTCTTCACCACCAGTCCGCTTCATAATTGCTTTTTCAACTTGAAGCCTAATATATACAGCATCGTGTTCAAGAAGCGGAGATTCTGAAATTAATGATACATTATAATTGTTGTCAATAATTGTATCAAGAAATGGAGTTAAAGGCATATCACCTTTTTTTATTGGTAGATGATATTGTTCATTTCCATTTTCATATAAAACACCTGTGAGATGTATAAGATAATGCTCAAGTTTTAATACACTTAACTTATCAAATAACTCCTGATAATCATCAACTTTTTTTAAGCAACCATCACCTCTTGCATGCACATGAGCAAGATCAATAACTGGAACTACATTCTTGACCTTTTTTGATACTTCAATAACTTCATCAATGGTTCCAAAAACCTTTTGTTTACCCATTGTTTCAATACCAATATTAGTAGTTATTTTTTCTTTTTTAAACCGTTTCTGTAATTTTTTTAGATTAGAGATGATGTTCTCCATTGTTTCAGATTCAGTTTTTTCTCCATAATACCCCGGGTGAACAACAACAGTTTTTGCACCCATTTTTTCTGCGGCTAACCCTGAATTAAAAATTTTATCAAAACTTAATTCAGCCTCTTCATCATCAGCTAAATTAATATAATAAGGTGCATGAACATGAAGTTCAACATCATTTTCCTTTGCATATTCATTCATAAATAGAGCTTCTTCTTCTTCCATGACATAAAGCCCTCTTACAAATTGAACTTCCATTGTATTTAAATCAAGTATTTCTCTTGTATAAATCAATCCATCTTTATTTGTTCTTCCTTTGCAGGATAATGGAATACCTGCTTGTCCAATACGAATCATATATCTCAAACACCCTAATGTATATTTTTCTTATTACTTTTATCTAGATTCTGTTAGTATTAAGAAATATTAATATCAATATAGAAAAACAATTAAGCCAACTCCTCAAGTCTACTCATGATGTTCCAAATCAATGTCCTTCCATGTAACGGAATATTAGGGTCATTTGCTAACTCATCTAGCCGTGAAGTTGCTGTTGCAACACGAACATCCATAGGATCAGAATTTTTTAATAACAAATTTTTTACTTCATCTGCACCTCGTCGGATATTACGAGGAACAGATGCATCTTCATTGAGCATATCAAGTCCATCGCAAACTTGATCAAGAATATCATTAGCCATAATTTATCACCTTTATTGTATTAATCCGGCTCCTGTAATATGATACTAGATAAAAACATTTGGGAAAGATTTCATTCCTCTTTTCGGTATTGTTCATTTAAAACACGATGAATCGATGAGGCAATCTGCTTACCAATTCCTTGAACTTCTTGAAGCTCTTTTTCAGAAGCATTTGTTACTGCTCTTATAGAACCAAAATGATCCAATAATCTTTTCGCCATGACTGTTGAAATCTGAGGAAATCCTTCAACAATAAATTGTTGTTGCTCAGTAAAATCCATAGTATGTTTATCTCCTCTGAGAACAATTGGTTTCTTTTCTTTACGTTGTTCTCTGTTTGCCATTACTGAAAGAAATTCAGCAGTTTCATTACCATCTTTTGTTGAAATGATTGCGATTCCATAATCAATAATAATTGAAATTAAACATCCATAAATAGCTTTATGATTTATATTTCTCTTAGTGAAAAGACCGTCTCCTTCAATTATCAAAACTGGACGGGAAAATGAATCTCTTAGCCTTTTAACCTGGTTAAATAATGACCCATTCATTAAAGAATTTAAAAAATCATCGACTTCTTTTCTTTCAACGCCTACACGATCAGAAATTATATAGTCGCCAACTGGCAACTGTTGAGCATCAATAGTTATATCTTTTGAAACCATAGATTTTACAACTGATGATCGGTATTCTCGATGATCGACAATTATCTTAACTTGGTTTTCATCATTATTTTTATATTCTTGAAGTGTTTTTTGATCTTTGATTTTTTGTTCATTTAATAAAAAATTTCCTGTTTTCAACTCCAATCTTCTTTTCAAAGAAGCCCTCATTAATTCCAGTTCAGACCTCATGTTTTTTTCTCTACGTTTTGATGCCCAATAATATCCTTCATCAGAGGTTCCCTTAGTAATTAAAATAATTACTTTTCCTGGTTTGTTACGTGCAGTACGACCCCTTCGCTGAATATTACGAATCTCTGATGGGATTGGCTCATAAAATAATACAAGTTCTGTTGCAGGAATATCAAGGCCCTCCTCTGCAACACTTGTAGCAATAAGAACATTAAAAACACCTCTACGAAATTTATTGATGATGTCTCTTTGTTGTTTTTGTGTTAAACCTTTATCATCAATTTTTGATCCTTGACCAATAAAACGTACAGGCCTAATAGAAGGTTTACCTTGTAAACGTTCAAGAACCATCTGACTTGTATCTCTATAATGAGTGAAAATAATGACACGTGAAGATTTGTTTTCTGAGAAATAATGATCAATTATTTTTTCTACTTCATCCAGTTTAGGATGCTCAACAGCAACATTTGAAAGATACGCTCTAACCTCCATAAAAAGAGGGTCAGATGCTAGATTCTTTGAGGATTTACTTCCACTTTTTTTAGTTGATTCATCTTGAATCCTTTTTAAAAACTTCTTTACTGCCTTAACTCCTTGTGTCTGAAGAATTTCAATAGCATACTGTAACTTCATTGCTTCACTTTGAACCGCTGCTGCAATAAACAATCTTTTAGGTGGATTAATCTGTGAATGAATTTCTGCCTGAATTTTTTTTTGTGCATCCAAAAGCTTAGTTTTTGTAATAGATGATACTGATGCAGACTCTATCACATTAATATCTTTTAATTCCTCCAATCTTTTATGTAAAGCTTTTTTTAATAATTCTAATGAAAAATCAAAATCCTTAGGAACAGAAACATGTTTCCAAGAAAACTTTACTTCATGAACATATGATGATACATCAGGATCTTGCTTTGTTCTAATCTCAACATGATTAATTGAAAGATTAACACAAACCTCGGTGATTTTTTCTATATCATTTCCGGGGGATGCAGTCATAGCAAGAACATGACCGTTGATATTTTGTTTTTGATATAATTCATTGATAAAAACATATGCATATTTACCCATGGCATGATGTGCTTCATCAAAAATTATCAATGAAACATTATCTAATTTTATTTGTTTTGATATTATATCGTTTTCAATTACCTGCGGTGTTGAAATAATAATTTGTTTTTCATCCCATAATTTCTTTCTTTTATTAGGAGCTACTTCACCTGTAAAAATTGTACTTTGTTCCTCATCAAGTGTTAGAAACTTATGTAAAAATGACAAATGCTGGTTAACTAATGGTTTTGTTGGAGCAAGAAAGAGTATTTTTCCTGTTTTATCATTTTTTAGTTTTTCTATAATCAATAATAACGCGATGATTGTTTTACCAAGACCTGTTGGAAGTACAAGAAGCGTATTATTTTTTATAGCATATTCTGCGATTTTTATTTGATATTCTCTTAATTCAATAGTATTTTTTTTAAGAAATTCTTTTTTTACATACACAATTCTTAGTAATGAACTAGTCATTTTAGAGATTTTTGATTAAATATCATTTTTATTTTAAAAAATTGGGAAATCAAATATACTATTACTCATATATCTAAAAATTAGGTGGAATGTATGTTAGAGATATTTGGTCAAATACCCTTGGTTTATTTGCTTTTATTAGGCATTATTGTAATAGTTATAGCATGGAAAGTCATTAAATTTGCAATAAAAATTTTTGTAGCACTCCTTATATTTTTCGGAGTTTTAATTGGTTTAGATATGCTTGGAATATTTCAATGGATTCAGCAGATGCTAAGTAATTATTTATAAAAAAATTAGAAAATCTTTTTTTTAAGTGTCTCTTCTGTTAAAAGCAATAAAAAAGATTTCTTTGTCCACTAATTCAAGTTTTCCGAATTTTTCTATACTATCTTGTTTTCTATCTATAAGCATAATTTTATGCCTCTCCCCACGAGTTTAATCTAGACATAATTCTATTGTTTAAATAGCTTATTATTTTCTTTGGATTTGATAATTATTTTTTTATAATTACATTAAATTTTAATATTATGTTTGTCATATATATCTTATAATATGCGTTCACGTGAAGATTTCAATTCGTTTATTCCTCATAGTAGAGAAATACCTGAACTAACAGTAAAATCAGTACTTGTTGGATTATTTCTTGCAATTGTTCTAGGAAGCGCAAATGCTTATCTTGGACTCTATGCAGGAATGACAGTATCAGCAATCATACCTGGTGCAGTAATGGCACTTGCATTTCTTAAACCATTTAAAGGTACAATATTAGAAGTGAATCTCGCAACAATGGGTGCAGCAGCCGGTGAATGTATCGCAGCTGGTGTAATATTTACGATACCTGCATTAGTTCTATTAGGAACCTGGACGGAGATACATTTCTTGGAAACAAGTATAATATCTTTATTGGGTGGACTTTTAGGAGTGTTTTGGATGGTGCCATTGCGAAGGGCACTTGTAGTAAAAACGGATCTGCCTTTTCCTGAGGGGGTAGCTGTTGCAGCAGTTCTTACCACTACAGTTGGAGGGGAAACAGCAGATCAATTAAAGAAATCTAGTGATTCAATTAGTGGAATATGGCTTCTTGTTGGAGGAGTTATAGCAGCATTATATAAATTTGGAGAGTTAGGATTAAATGTTTTTAGAGGAACAATTGAACATATCGCCTCATTTGGAAAATTTTCAATTGGAAAAAACACTAATGATGGATGGATTTATGGAGGAATCACAACATCACCTGCATTACTTGGTGTCGGTTGGATTATAGGGCCACAGATATCATCATATGTTCTTGTAGGTGGACTTATCGGATGGGTAATCATTGCACCTCTTGTTGCATTAGCAACAGGTTTACCAACGCCGATCACTGCATCTGAAATTAATAGTGCAATTGCAATGGGATATGGAAATATTGAACTTGGATCTGCAATATGGGGTTTTTTTAAGATATGGGGAGATCAAATCCGATACATTGGCGTTGGTGCAATGCTTGTTGGTGGTTTATGGGCCATATGGTCAATTAGAAATAACCTTGTAGATAGTGTTAAAGAAGCAGCAATTGGATTAAGAAAAGGTCAAACAAGCTCAAAAAAACGAACTGAGGAAGATCTAAGCTACAAACTTGTATTCATAGGTATCATACTTTTAGTTATACCTATTTTTTTGCTATATAATTGGTTATCATCAATGCTTGAAATTTCAATAATAATGGCAATAATAACGATTTTTTTTGCATTTCTAGCTAGTGCCCTTGCAGGATATTTAACGGGCCTAGTTGGATCATCAAATTGTCCAATATCTGGAGTGACAGTATCTGTATTACTAATTGTAAGTTTAATAATGCTAAGCATTGGACTCACAGGACCTGCAGGAATGGCAATAGTAATTTTCATATCTGCCGTGATATGTATAGCAGGGTCAATATCTGGCGATCTATTACAAAGTATGGCCTGTGGACAAATGATAGGGGCAACACCAAAAAAACTACAAATCTCCATGACCCTTGGAGTATTAGCAACATCTGCGGTGATTGGTTTTGTTATTGCTGTATTACATCAAGCATTTGAAATTGGTAGTAGACAACTACCCGCCCCACAAGCATTTCTAATGGCAGGAATTGTAAAAGGAGTGTTAGGTGGAGAGATGCTTTGGCCATATGTTCTTGTTGGAATGGTGCTTGCAATAATACTGATAATTATTGATTTACCAATTTTACCAGTAGCAATTGGAATATATCTTCCTTTTACCCTAGCAATACCAATTTTTTCAGGAGGATTAATTCGTAAATTTACAGATGATTTCATTAATAGAAAATTTAAAACAAATGGTGAAGAAATTAGTGATTGGGAGCTTGCGATCAAACAAACAAATATTAAACCACAAGAAAAAACCATTAGAACTGGTTTACTTCTCACTGCAGGTCTTGTTGCAGGAGAAGCACTAACTGGCGTTTTAATCGCTGTTCTTATTGTCCTTGGAATTAATCTAACTGTATTTACTTATGCTCCATGGTGGCCAGGTCTTGTTATTTGGATGTTTATTGCATTGTTACTTGCTTATATCCCAATTAGACACATAAAGAATCTATAAAAAATACATTTTAGAACTCTTAACATATATTCCATTTTAAAACTAAATCATTTGCTTCTTGTTCATTTTCATCATTTGAATAAGTATGTTTCAAAATAAAATGAGCAAATTCATGAGCTATAATAAAACGCTGTTCTTTAATAGATAGTTTATTTTTTAACATTTCATTAACATTTAACAGGATCAAATGTTTATTTTTAACCCCCACTGAAAAACCATATGTTTTACCTATTAGAAATATCATACATTCATCATTTATCCTATCTTGATCTATTTTTGGTAAATTATCTAAGACTAATTTTATATTTTCAATAAATTCTTTTACATCATTTTTGAGACCAGTATAATGAATAGTCAGCATATAAAAAAATTAGAATTAAGCTATCCATATTAATGTTTTTTAAATTTTAGAAGAAATGACAAAAATATTAGACCAATTAATATTGAAATCATAATAATATGATTTAATGATAAATATTTGACATTTTCAGATACTAGCTCTGAATTATCTACTGGGGAAAAAACTGATTTTTTAATATAAATCGTGGCAACTGTATAACTTATCTCATCACCAATCCATTCAGAACCCCATCCTTCACCAATTTGTTCATTAAAATCAACAAAAATATTCAAAGGAGATGTTGCATTCCACCAAGAAGCATTCTCACAAACCTTTATTTTCCATATCTTTTCAAATCTTGTAGGTGTGTCAATAATTCCAAATGAATATATTTGCTTGAAATTTTGGTTAATAATACCTGTAACGTATCCATCAAGAATCTCAAATGATGCATCATCATTACTATTTACTCCTACTTCAAAAAAACGGATAGAAACATGAATATCAGGTTTTGTTGTAGAAATCATAGTCTTAATAAAAAAGGATTCACCACGATGTAATTCTGCGTTACGATAAGTAGTATTATGCCAGTTTATCCCATCAAAACTAAACCAAGTATCACAAGTTCCATATCCACAAGTAGCAGGTTTATTTGCTGTTACAGAAGAAAAAAAACATGAAAGTATCAATAAAATCATGATGAATAAAAATCTTTTATTTTTCATATCCATCTTCCTCCATTAAATTTCCATCCTTATCTCCAACCATCATTCCAAAAGATGGAACAATAGAAAAACAAACAGTATCAAATTCAAATGAAATCCGCGTATTCATCCCAATAATATCCCCATTTTCATCAAGAATATCCTTATTTTCACGAATCATTACCTGAGAGTCATGACCAAAAATTGGGTTAGGTATAGTTTCATCATTACCATCTGCTAGGATAAATTCAGCATAAGACCCTCTAATGGAAAGAAGCCAAATATTTAATGTTACTATCCAAGGTGTTGCAGGAGTAATTGGAAGAATCGGTATACCTGTTGGACCAAGAATACATGTATTTCGAATGCTTAGGAAATATTCATCTTTCCCTTCATATTTTTCTTCTGTAAATGGTGAAAGATATTTTGGAAATTGATTAACAGAAAGATGTAATGATTCATTCCATCCAAACATCATTCCTGATTCTTCTGATTGTAGCTCCAAAGGAATACCAAAAGGTATTGCAAATGAATCAGAAATAAACGACCCTTCATCCGATCCATCCAACATAGATAAAACATCTTCCTGCTGCTGAAAACCATATTCTTCTAAACTATCAGAAAACGAGGAGTCTAATTTTTCTATCGCCTCATCAAACATTTTAATAATATATTCATAACTAGTATCAACAAACCAGGATCTAACACAATAAACTGCTTTATTTCCTGCACTAATAAATGTATTATCCTTTAAATATGAATTTTCATCAATCATTAAAGGCATTAAATTTTCATATTTCAAAATTAAATCTTCCTTTGATTTTTCTAAAAGAGTAAGTGGATTACTATACCTAGAGGAATTAATCGACTCATTTTGTTTAATTGATCTAATAATATCTAAAATCTCATCGATACTTTCCAAAGCATCATTATAGACCCAAGAACCATATGAACCATTAATACCCCTTGGATAATAACAACCATTTGCATTTTCTAATAATTCATCGGTATTAACGTCAAAAACAGTAGCATAATATATATCAAGCGTATCTTCTAAATTTAAGTCATCTAATGTTACATTCTCATAAAAAACATCCTTGATTGGAAAACCACCATAACTTATAGGGCTGATTTTTCTAACAATGATTTGTAATGATATATTTTCTTCGGTTTTATGGTCAGTTGCAGAGAAAAAAGACCAGTTTGTATAGCTAATATTTCCTGAGGTATATGTTTCTTTTTTACTCCAATGATGTGACCTAGTCCAAATAATATCATATATTTCTTCATACAATATTGTATCAATAGAAATATTATTTTTTGGAGGTTTTTGAATTGTATTTATTAAAATTGTTGATGAGATTTCCCAACTTGTTGTCCCATTATCAATTGGATATCCATCATGTGGACCAATTTCAACATTAGGGGCAGGATCTCTTATTACACAGGTTTCAAATGAAGAATTATATGTTAAATTAATTAAATTATTAACAGTATTCAAAGAGCTTAGATTGTAATATATGTCTTTCTTATTAACCTCTAAAAGGATATTATTGTCATCAATAGTGCTGTTTATACAATTTTTAATATCCTCAGAACTTGGATTTGATAAAATAGTAGAATATATGTTTTCAGGATAAAGTTGCTTAAAAATAATTTCTATTGTTTGATAGTTATAAATTATCATTGACGCAATTTCAGAGATATTTATTTGAGGGCATTGGTCAATTGTTGTATTTATATCATCATCATTTGCAATATTTGATGGAATTGTAGAAAACCAAGATTTGGGTATTGAAAAAGATGGTTGATCTATTGAGTTTAAAGAAGCAATTGAGTTAGTCGATGTTTTATTGAAAAAAGCTGTTTTACATTCTGAGATTAGATCAATAAGAGAGTTTGGATCAATACTTCCAAATGAAAGACCTTGTTCAAACAATAACCCTGCATTAATAATTGGTGCAAGATGTTTGTTATCCACAACATTCATAGGTTTTCCAGATGAATAATGTTTATATCCACGTGCCAATGAATATATGTTAGATACAGCAGTAACAAAACCCCAAAAAGGTCCAAGTGACTGTAATGTAGTATTATACTCTTCTGTTAGATAATATAACATTGGATATCGAGAAGTTATTACTTTTGAAATTTCTTTATAGTATTCTCCAACCACCTCATCATCTTGCAACGAACGTATTTCAAATTTAAGTAGAATATCAATTTTCCAATACGTTTCACCATTTTCTGTTTGATCTGGACCTATTAAAGGTATATGGATAGGTCTGTTAACTGTCATATTAATAGATGTAATCTTTACATTATTTAGATCTTCAATTGGATAGGTTTGCGATTGATTGATAATTACATTAATTGCATATCTTCCATTATTGAATTTATCGCCTCTAAAATTCAAAATCAATAATTGATTCAACATTGAAACAACTGATTTTTTTAATCTGAGTTTATTGACATCCTGGCCTGTTTGTGTTAAATCAGAAGACTCCATAACCGGTGTTTTTCCAATTTCTTGAAGTGATTTCAATCCTACTGTATTTATCATAGATGCAATATCTGCATCAGCACGATACAGTAATTGTTCAATATCTGCCCCTTTCAGAGATGTAATGTATTGATCTGTATTTTGAGTATCAAAATCTGAAATATATACTGTTGTTATGGAGCTGCTAAGAAGGATAAATATTCCAAGAATTGAAAAAGGTATACGTGCAGATAAATCAGGTAGCAAATACCTTCTTTTTTTCATTGATATGTTCCCTCCCAGATAGTTAGTGAAACAGAAGCTGATGAAAGCGATAGCTGAGAGAAAATAAATGAAATCAATTCATCTATAAGATTATTAAAATCTAGATTGGATTGAATAATTGGTAAAACAGATAGAATGAATGATTCAATAAATGGTTGAAATTGTTCCTTTAAAATTGATATGATAACTTCAACTAAATAATCAGATAAATTAGTTAGCTCAACAGTAATATTTGAAAAATATGATGTAACATTTTCAATAATGATGTCTTTAAGATATGAAGTAAAATAATCAGTAATGGAATCATCGCAATTTAAAAAAAATGAATCTAATTTTGAAAAAGCATAACCAGTTGTATTTTCTATCTGTTTAGATCCCATATCAATAATTTTTTTTGAAAAATCATTTAAATAGTTTTTCAAAATCATTGAAAGAACACCTGGAATCAATTGATTATGAGATGAATTATATAATCCATCAAAAATGATACCTAACAAAAGAGAAGAAATATTTTCATTTTGATATGTATAATATTTATCTTTTTCAGCTTCTGTAATATCTGGTCTACTGAGATTATCTGAGATATTTGAAATATTGATAAGAATTGGGATTTCATCATTATATTCATTAATCTTTTCAGAAAACCAATGTTCAGATAAAACAAATACTTCGCCATAAGCTGTTATAATTGGAAGAAACGGAATGCTAATTTTTTGATTTGCAACATAACAATTTGTTTTAGGTGGAGTCTCTCCCATCTCAAAGGTTCCACCAAATTCAAGATTTTTTATAGGTTTCCAAGTTGAAACTAGATGAAATTGATATGTTTCTTTAAGTTGATTTTCAAGCAATTCTGAGATATGGTTTTTTAATTGTGTTTCATAATCTGATGTTAAAAAATTAAGTTTTATGCTTTCATTGTTTGAAATTGGAAATTCAAGCATACAGTAGAGCATTTCAGAAATATGTTCACCAAATGTTTTATGAAATTGTTGTTTTCCAAGTATCCATTGACTAATAGTGTGATATAATCCATTTGTTTGACTTGTATTAATTCCCATTGTTTCTGCAAAAGGCTGAATTATACTGCTTCCAATTGTATAATTGAATTCTTTACTGGTTGATATAAGCATCAAGTGAAGTGATTCATCAACTGCGTTATCATGAATTGCTTTTTCTGATGAAGAAGAGATATTAGAAGGGATAAATGCAGGTAATAGAACAGCTCCTGCTAATGAGATAAATGTAAGGAATAATATTGTATCATACATAACAGTTATTGCACCATTATTTTGTTTAATTGATATTATTTTTTTCATTTTTTCTCCTTTCAGCTTATCTCATTATTAACATTCCAAACAGCGATACTGATAGTTGATTCAACTGTATTGACCATATTTACTGCTAGACCTATTGAATGGGTGACGGCAATTCTATGATTGGCATTTACGGGAGTTGTCGGATACCAAAATGAATTGTTTTCAAAAGTAAAATAAATAGAAAAATTCAATCCTATAGTTGCATATTGTTTTTGTAAATCTTTAACGAATTGTAGGCATTCGGATGAATTTAAAGATTCATAATCAATAATGCCACTTTGTATAACAAGTGGATTTGAAGGTTGAATTATTTTATTGTATAGATTTTCTGTTGTATGTAATGAATCAATAAGTGAGGTTTGTTGATTATAGCCCCCATAAGTTTGTCCGACAAGTAAAAAAGCAATAATAATTCCAAAGAGTACAATTGCTAGTGCGGGTAATGTTGTAAATTCTTCTGAAATTGCATAAGAATTATTCAGAAAATTTCTTTTCTTAAGGAATTTTATTTTGATAAATATTCACCCATGTATATAAATGATTATTTAAATATTTAATTTTGTATAAATCTTATACATTTAAATATATCGTATAATAGTTATAATATTGATTTGAATTTAAAAAATATATTTTTTTTATAATCAGCTTATATTTTCAGTCAAAAAGCATTATATAAATAAACAAGCATTTCCAAATCGATTAATTCATGAATAATGAACAGTATGATTATATAAAAATTGAAAAAAAATGGCAAAATGCTTGGTTTTCAAACTCAATTTATGAAGCTAAAAAAAAGAGTGAGAAAAAATTGTTTATTCATTTTGCATACCCTGGAGTATCAGGTTATTTACATGTAGGACATATGAGAGGATTCACATACTGTGATATTATCGCTAGATATTATAGAATGCATGGATATGATGTCCTTTTCCCTGCAGGGTTTCATGCATCGGGAATACCATCCATAGGATTTGCAAAAAAAGTTGAACGGAAAGATGAAACAACCATCTCAATTCTTAAGGAATATGGATGTTCAGATGAACAAATAGAAAAAATGAATGATCCAAATGAAGTAGTAAATTATTTTTCTGATATATATGTTGAGGATTATTGGAAACAATTTGGTTTCTTGATTGATTACACTCGATTAATGAGTACCATTTCAGAGGGATATAAAAAATTTATCATATGGCAGTTTCATAAACTTAAAGAACAAAATCTTTTAATTCAAAAACCACATTTTGCTCCATTCTGTCCAAATTGTGGCCCTGTTGCAGTTGATAAATCTGAAACAGATATTTCATCAGGTGGAGGATCGGAGATTAATGAATTCACTGTAATTAAATTTAAAATGGAAGATGGAACGATACTTCCAGCTGCAACACTACGACCTGAAACCCTCTTTGGAGTAACAAATATGTGGATTAATCCAGATGTTACTTATACCAAAGCAAAAATAAATGATGAAACCTGGATCTTATCCAAACAAAGCTTGAAAAAACTTCACTTTCAATATGATAACATTATTGATTTAAATAAAAAAATAAGCGGTAAAGACCTAATTGGTAAAACTTGTATCGTACCTATTATTGATAGAAATATACCAATTTTATCTGGCCCATTTGCAGATCCAAATGTTGCAACAGGGGTTGTAATGTCAGTTCCTGCTCACGCACCATATGATTATATTGCATTAATAGAAACTGGGGAACCCATTGAACCTATCACTATTATTGATGTAAAAGATCTAGGTGAAAATCCAGCAAAAAAAGTCTGTGAAAATTTAAATATATCAAGTCAAAATCAGACAGAAAAACTCGATGAAGCAACTGATATTGTCTATAAAAAAGAATTTCATACGGGCATTTTAAATCAAAAATGTGGCAAATATGCAAATATAAAAATAACTGACATTAAAGATACTGTTAAAAACGATCTAATTTTAGAAAATAAGGCAACTCAGCTTAGAGAATTTTCAGAAGAAGTTATATGTCGTTGTGGAGAACATGTAGTCATTAAACAAATTCCAGATCAATGGTTTATTAAGTATAGTGATGAAACATTAACTGAAAAATCAAAAAAATATGTTTCAAAAATGAATATTATACCCGAAGAATATAAAAAACAGCTACCTTCAATTCTTGATTGGTTTGATGATAGAGCATGTATTAGAAAAGGATCTTGGCTTGGTACAGAATTTCCATTTAAAAAAGAATGGATAGTTGAGCCAATATCAGATTCAACATTGTATCCTGCATATTATTTAATTTCACATTATGTGAATACTAATCAAATTACCCCCGAGGAGATGACAAATGAATTCTTTGATTTTATTTTCTTAGAAAAAGGAGATGCAAAACAAAAAATATGGAAAAAAATTCAAGATGATGTAAAATATTGGTATCCAGTTGACATTAATCTAGGTGGAAAAGAGCATAAAACTGTACATTTCCCAGTGTTTCTAATGAATCATGTAGCAATCTTACCTGAAAAAATGTATCCAAAAGGATTCTTTGTACACTGGTGGGTAACAAAAAAAGGAAAAGAAAAAATAAGTAAATCAAAGGGTGGTGCAGAACACGTATCAGAAGCTGCAAAAAAATATGGGATAGATGCTATGCGTCTATATTATGCACATGTTGGATCTTCATCAGTTGACATTGAATGGAATGCTGAATCAGTATTAAAATATAAAAATCGAATTGGAAGTATTTATAGAGTTATCCAGCAGTTTAAAGATATAAACGGTGAAAAAAACAAAAACCTTGATGAATGGTTACAAAATCAGATGAATCTGCATATTAATAATATTAACAAATTATATTCTTCACTAAATTTACGAGATGCAGCTAATGAAATATATTTTGAAATGCAAAAAGATATGCAATGGTACAAAAAACGAGGAGGAAGAAATAAAGAAATTACCAATTGGTATCTAACTGAATGGTTAAAGCTAATGACTCCAATCACGCCACACATTACAGAAGAAATTTGGAATGAAAATAAAGATAATTTTATTTCAAATCAAATATTTCCAATAATAAACAAAGATCAACTTTTTCCAAAAGCAGAAGTTGGTGAATACCTTATAAAAAACCTTATTGATGACATCAATGAAATTACAAAAGTTACAAAAATTACACCTAAAAAAATATATATTTATGTTTCACAAAAATGGAAAAAAGATGTTTTTTCAAATGCAATTACTGATTCTGAGAACAATTCACTTAATATTGGAAATATCATAAAAGAATTAATGAAAGATCCATTATTACGAAAACAAGGTAAAGAAATATCAAAATATATTAGTAAACTTCCAAGTGAAATAAAAAGACTACAGGATATAGATAAAAAACGATATCAAACAGAAATTGATGAAAAACAATACTTGACAACTGAGAAGAATTTCCTTGAATATTTGTTTAATTGTACGATTGATATTTATAATGCAGATGAACAAGAAAAGATAGATCCAGAAAATAAAAGTCGGTTTGCAGCACCATTAAGACCCGCTATTTATATCAAGCAATAATTTTTTTTATGGGATATCAATAATCATTTCAGGTTCATCAGGAATCTTTTCAGGTTTAACGCCAAAAACAAAACCATTTGAGGTAGTTTCACAATAATAATAATTCTTATTTTTATATTCTATAACGTCACCATTAATATTTTCATCAATACAAACACCTGATGCTAGATGACCTGTTTCATCATCAATTATATAAAAAAGCATGATAACATCATAATCCGTATTTTTAATAATTGACTGAAAGAGAATGCTGCTGTCTTCACAATCACCATTTTTTTCAACGAGGGTTTCAATTGGAAACTTCCAATATTCCTCAGTATTTTTTGATAATATATCTTCTTTATAATCAATATTTTTTTGAATAAAAGATAAAATTAAATTAATTGTTTCAGAGTTATTGTAATTATTTTGATTTGCAATTTCAAGTATTTTAAGAGTTAAATCTTGAATAACTTCATCATTTTCAGTTACAAAAGAAACCATCTTATTTTTTCCAATATGTTGCGGACTTCGATTGACATCTCTTTGAGTATACCAATTATATTTATCTGTTGAAATATTCAATGAAATTGTATGCCATTTTCCTTTATATGACCAATCATAGTTAATTTGCTGATAGCTTTCATTAGGTTCAATATATTCAGGTAGGGTAACAGTAAACCAAACCGTTGCTTTTTGACCTTTTGAATTGTTATTAATATTAACTTTATTTGTGACATGGTCAATAACTATCATCAGATTTGTCTTAATATTGTTAGAATGTATGTCTACAATGTCATCGTTAAAGAAATAATCCATATCATACATGATAATTTCAATGCTGGTATTTTTCCTATCTGTGTCATCTAAAATATCTTTTGTTAGAGTAAATCCAATTGACTGTTCCTGTAATAACCATACTTTCCAATAATCTCCATCATTATCAAGGACAGTATATAACTCGTCATTGATTTTTATCTCAAAATATATTTGACCTCTTGGTAAAATATCTACATTTTTTGTCAACTCAAATTTGTCAATATATAACTTAAATCCCAAATCAACATTTGGATTTTTATCTTTATTATTTCCAATTCCATCTTTATCAAAATCAAAGCTTTCTGTTGAATCATTTGGAAAAGCATCAGAATTATCTCCAACACCATCTCCATCTGAATCAACATGTTCATTAGGATCATATGGAAATTCATCAATTATCAATTTTGGATCTGATGTACTATCATTTTGTGATTTTCCATCGTTCCATTTATCTGGATATCCATCATCATCTGAATCGATACTTGCAGAAGGATCGAAAATAAATTTATCTGAATTATCTCCAACACCATCATTATCCGTGTCATTTGATTCATATTGATCGTTTGGAAAAACATCTTTATCATTCATAACTCCATCATTATCTGAATCAACAGTTGAAGGATCTGGTGGAAGTAATAAAAATATAATTACCATTAAAGCAATCAACATCGTAATGATAATTATGAAAAATTCAATTTTTATATTATACTTCATTCTCTAATATATATATTATAATATTACCTTATAAATGTTCTTTAACAAAAGATTCCATTAACTATATAAAATAAATTTGTGTATTAAAACAAAATGAACGACCTTGAAATTCAATCACATATACAAGATACATGGGATGATATCGCGTTTAGTTTTGATAAAACAAGGAAAAAACCATGGAAACAATGCATTGATTTTATAGATAAACTTCCAATAGATTCTGTTGTAGGTGATTTTGCTTGTGGAAATGGACGTCACAGTCTTGAAATGGCAGATCAATGTAAAAAGATAATTGGAATTGATATTTCAAAAAAACTTCTTTTAATTCTTAAAAAAAAAATAATGATAAAACAAAATATTGAATTAATGCATGGAAATCTAATCAACATCCCATTAACCAATCACTGTCTTGATGCTGTAATTTACATAGCCGCAATTCACAAAGTATGGTCTCGCCATCAAGAAAAATTTAAAGATGCAGATAAGAATTTAGAAAAAATAAACATAAACAAAGAGTTTCTTGAACCTGGTGATGTATTCATCTATTGGAATCAAGATAATCTTCATATTCCTCGCTATTACCATCTGTATGATAAAGAAGAAATCAAAGATGAATTAATACAAACTGGTTTTAAAATTTTATCTATAAATGAAGAATATATTTCTTCAAAAGATAAACCAGATAATTATTTTATAATGGTAGAAAAATAGATTTATCCTGCCCAGATAAATTTTTGAGGTTCATTACAATTTTTTTCCATAATCATAATTTGGATTCAAATGGCCATTTATAACTATCCGGATCATAATCAACCCACGATTTATAATTACTCATATAATCAGTTCCATCTTTATGACCAAGAATACCATACTCTAAATTAACAAAACCATTATAGCCCCAATCAGCACCAAAGCTATTCTTGCAAATCCAATATCCACCATTATCAATAGATGAATTATCTTTCCATCCCACTACTGCAATTGCATGACCAAAATTAGGAAAAATCGTTTTACTAGCAGGAAAATATGAACTTTGATTATGTATCATTTTTCCCCAATAAAAAAAAGAAAATGGAATAATATTGAAGAAAAATCCAAGATTATTATTCCATTTTAATGGAAACATTGGATAAGAAAAAAATGAAACAATAGGTCCTTTATCCATAATCAGTTGTTTGATTAAATCTCTTTCATCATCAGTATCATTTATCTTCATATAACCCCACGTTTTTAAAGGAACAAGATAATTTTCCCAATCATCAGATTTATTAGAACAAGGAACCGGATCTAGATTTGATTCTATAAATCTATTTGAGTATCCTTCTGCATCTCTCCCAACATATGGAAAACAAGATTCAATAACAACTCCATTACAATTGTTACC
>NJDG01000023.1 GCA_002254885.1 Thermoplasmatales archaeon ex4572_165 | reverse complement strand
AAAACTTATTTTTTATTCTTTTTTCTTATTGTACCACAGTGTCTTTCCAATTAAAAATTCGGTTTTACCCATTTTTTTTATTTTGCTTATATTTTTAATATGTGCATCCCCATGAACTGGTTCAAGAAATTGTAATTTTTTACATTCCTTGTATTCATCGCATTCCCAACATCCATCCAACTCTTTTTTCTCTGCACATTTTCTGATTTTACAAAAAGGACTTCCTCCACCATTTCGACAACCTCTTTTACATCGAAATTTTACCATTGCCCCCAATACTTTATAGCATTCTTCATACTTTTCAAAATCTTTGCCAAAAGGATAGGTAGATATAAACGACGCAAATTTGTCATATTTTATCTGTCTTAATTCTTTTCTTAAATCTCTGGCCAAATCTGGTATTATTCCAGAGTAACCATGACAATCTGCGCAATTCAGTCCACAATATGCGATTAAGTTTTGATCTTCTAGTTTTTCATTCATTTAAAACACAATATTTTTAATATCATATAGTTTTTAATTATTCCTCGTCAATGTGTGACACGTTGTCATTGACAATTCACACCTGTTTTTCAATTATAATTAATGCCTTAAAGATTTCATAAACCAATTTGGAATCTTTAATATTCTCAAAAAATGCGGTCGTGTATGTGGGCAATGGAAATATCGAGAAAAATGGTGAATCTCTATGAAGAAGACATTGTTTCTAAACGAAGAATTCAATGATTCACATACACGACCAAAAATGCCAATTAGCATGAATGAAAGCAATCCAACTAATCCTAAAATAAAAAATACTAATATTAATAATGAAATTATATGAATATCATTCTTCATTAATACAACTGCTTCCTTTAATTCTTTTAAACATTGTAATTGCATTTCAGATAAAGATAAATTACTTCCAGAAAAATTTTCTTCCCCCATATTTATTTTGTTTTTCTCAACCACCAGAAAATCACAATAATTCAATATCTAATAAACCCTTGTTTTCTCCTTAAAAAATACATTGAATAAAGAGGAATCTAAAAACATTATATCAACCTAATTTGATAAAGTCAAGTTAAAATAGAATTGATCAAAATGAGGTGGGGTATTCTTTGAAGTAAATGGAGGCAGAAATTTTAAATGAATTTTTGATAAACACCTCATTTGCATTATTACATCTTAATAAGCATTTATAATAGTATCGTACTATAATTCGCTTATTGACGTATATTACTGATATTTTCAATTAATAAAGGACTATGCAATAGTAGGAAATTTTAATAAAAATATAATGAAAATTATTAGATTTATCAATAAATTCAATCAGTACTACATAGGTCGCAGGGAATGGAAAAGATACTTCTCTTTCGCATTAACGAACATAATCTACAGGTTTCTGGTACAACAGCAGAATCACCTTTTTCAATTATAGTCTTTGCAGATATGTAAATTTCGTTCAATATTTCTTTATCTTTAACTTCTATTTTCCCTCTTTTACCTGAAATATACTGGGAAACCGCAGCAGGCGTGATGCCAAGTTTTTCAGCGGTTTGCCTTTGATTAAGTTTAAAATCATTAATCATGCTTTTTGCAATTTCTCTTCGTATAACAGGAATTCCATTCCAAATTAAATATTCACATGGAGTCTGTTTCATAGTTTTTAATAAGATAGAGTAGCTTTTAAAGATATCTAAAAAAAAATTATTATGAATGAAGCATCATTCTTCAAAAGATTTGATTAAACTTTTCTTTGCATTTGGAACAGTATCGTATTGATCGATTTCATCAAGTTTTATCCAACAATAGTTCGTATGTTCCCAATCCAATGTTATTTGTGGTTTTTCCTTAAGAATTGCAAGAACTGGATGGATAATCCATGTTCTTTTAATATCTTCATCAATGTATGAATAAGGTGTCCCAAGATTTATTTTTTTTATTTCATCTTGAGAAATAGATACTTCTTCATTTAATTCTTCAAAGATCTTATCATTTATTGGTCTTACTTCATCAAGATATCCTGCAACGGTATTCCATTTCCCTTTATATGTAAGAACATCCTGACTTCTTTTTAACAATAATATCTTATTATTATATGTTACAAAAATTGTGATAACCGCTGCTTTTTCTGAGTGAGTATAATCAATTTTCCCATCATTTCTCTTTGGAAGTTTATTATTAAATGATTCAATTAAAGAAAAATAATTTTTTTCATCAAACATAATGTTTGAAAGCAACTGGGAGATTTAAATATTTATTAAAAAATGAAATGTAAAATAATGATTAATTATTTTTCCATTTCTTGATTTATATTCTTCACCAATGACAAGACGATAGCCATATATTCAAATGATACCATATTTTCTTTCATTTTTTGTATATATCATACTTTGGGATATTACGTTTTAAATTTAAAATAATAAATATTAGATGAAAAAAAACTATATGGAAATCATATCAGCAAAAATTACTCTTCTGATGCCTTCATTTCAGTATCAATTTCTTTAAGATATTTATTTTTTACATCTTTTAATTTTAATTCTAAATAGTATTCACTTGAGATAAAAAAGGGATGTTCAAGAACTCCTTTTTTGAATTCATCTTCAAATTCTTTTTGAACATGGCCAAGTATGTTATCAGTTGTTTTTCCAATGACAAGATTAACAAAATCTTCAATATTTGGATTGTTTTCCTGTTGTTCATACCATTCCAATGCTTCTTTTATTATCTTATCTCTCATGTTTCCTCACAATCCCATATTAACGATATCATGTTTTGATTTAAAAAACAGTATGTTTCTTTTACTTTTTTCAACCACAATATTTAAAAACTGTTAACCATACATCCACCATTGGTTAACAATGGAATTAACAGTTATACTTGGCATCATTCTTATCTATCTAGGTTCATTAATTACGATTGGATTGTACTGTAAAAAGAAAATAAAAAATTCAAATGGTTTTTTCTTAGCAGATAGAAGTCTTGGAAAACTTGCATTATTATCTACAATCGGAGGTCTTGGACTAATCATCCTTGGTTTATTTCTAGCTAAAAAAGTAAGAAAAACAGGCCTAGTTACACTACCAGACATAACAGGTTCCTTCTTTGATAGAAGAGTTCGTTTTTCCTCAGCAATCCTCATTCTTATCACGGAAATTGCCTGGATCTCATTACTTATACAAGCATGTAGCCTTGTTCTTTCTGTAGTATTATATGTTGATTACACCTTAATATTAGTACTAATAACACTTGGATTTATCGTTTATACAATTCTAGGAGGCCAATATGCAGTTGCATATACTGACATCATCCAATTTTTTGTGATGTTTATCGGCATTTGCTTTATAGCAACACCCTTACTATTTCTTGAAGCTTTACCAAACATTGGAGAATTATCAACTACAACCTTATCATTTCCAATGAATGAAAACATCGGATTCATGGGAGTGGCATCCATTTTTCTGATGATGTTTCTACCCCATATCGTAGGACCAGACATCTACTCGAAATTATTATCTGCAAAAGATGAAAAAACCGCAAAATTTGGAGCAATATTCTCAGGGATTTTTAAACTAATTTTCGCAATTGCAATTGGATTAATTGCTATATCTGCACTTATCATTCACCCAGGTCTTACAAATCCATATATTGCAATACCAACAGCAGTTTTTTCTTTATCGCCATTGTTAGCTGGCGTGATTCTTGCAGCATTTGTATCTGTAATGCTTTCATCTGCTGATTCATGTCTTCTATCCGCAGGCACCATAATCAGTATCGATATTTTTAAAAAGAAAAATATTAACCTATCCAGAGTAGGGATACTAATTATTGGGATTGGTGCGCTTGTATTAGCCCTTTACCTTAATGATATCCTTAAAACATTGCAACTTGCTTATACAATTTTTACCGCAGGGCTAACCCTTCCAATAATATTTGGTTTTTATAAAGAAAAAACACATGTCAGTTCAAACGGTGCATTATTCAGTCTTATTTTTGGTGGAGGTGTTTCTTTGATATGGTTCTTTTTAAATAACCCATTTGGAATAGAAGCTGTACTTATTGGCATGGCTTTTTCATTAATGCCATTGCTTATATTAAGAGATAGAAAACAATGAACAAACATCTATTAAAAAGACTTGAACAAAAGGAGTATGTTTCTGGTGAGACACTTGCAAAAGAACTGAATGTTTCTCGAACTTCTATTTGGAAATATATTAAGTCTTTTGAACAGAAAGGCTATATTTTTGAATCCAAAAAAAACAAGGGATATCGATTAATTTTTCGTCCAGATATTCCAATTGCTGAGGAAATTCTTCCATATATTAAGACCTCAATTATTGGTAAAAAATTTTATCATTTTCCATCACTACCTTCAACAAATAGTCATGCAAAAGAACTACTAAAAAAAGATATCTCTGAGGGATGCGTTATTGTAACCGAAGAACAAATGAATGGGCGGGGAAGAAAAAATAGAAAATGGTTTTCACCTAAGGGCGGTTTGTGGTTCTCAGTTATCCTTTATCCAGATATTCCACCTCAAAAAGCTATGTATGTTACAATGGCAGCGAGCATTGCAATTTCAATTGCTCTTAAAGAAATTTGTAATATCAATCCAGAAATTAAATGGCCTAATGATATTTTATTGGATGGTAAAAAGATCTGTGGAATTCTTACTGAATTAGATGCAGAAATGGATAAAATTAATTATAGCATCATTGGAATTGGATTAAACGTCAATAATGGTATTCCATCTGCTCTGAATCATTCTGCAACATCATTAAAAAAGTTTACTGGAAATGAGGTTTCAAGAGTACTGCTGCTTCGCTCAATTCTTCTGCATTTTGATAAAATTTATCAGTATATCGTTTGTAAAGATTTAGATTTTATTCAAAAATCATGGTTATCATATGCTAACATAATTGGTAAAGAAATTTGTGTTCATGGTGAAAAAGAAACAATAAAAGGTCGTGTTTCAGATATTGACGAAAATGGTTGTTTATTTTTATCAACAAATAAAGGAATAACTCATATTGTTGCAGGAGATATTGAATATATATAAAAATATAACTTTATATAATTCTTTTATTATGGGGTACCTTGATTGCTAAACCCATTATTAGGATCATAAGGATTGAACGCAGGATCACCATATAAAACCCTAACAAAATATGTGGGCCCAATTTTATCATCTCTTTTTTCTTTTCGTAAAGCCTCACCCATACTTGTATCATTAATAATTAAAGAATTCTCTAGAATTTCAAGACCTGCCTCCTGACCAGTCTCCCTAGTGGATCCAACAAATGCATTGCACCCTGCATGAAGTAATGTCACCCCTATATTCATCCATGGAGGTATTCCATCAACCCGACCCATTAAACATGCAGACGTAAGAAAAATACTTGGTTTTTCAAAGACCCAGTCTTTTAAATGTGCAACATCAAAGGATTTACCATACATATCAAAACCATAAATTGAGGGTATAAACCAAAACCAGTCACCATGACCAAGGTATTCATTATAATTAGCCCCCGTGAAAACATTGAATTTTTCTGCATATTGTCTACTATTTCTTAAATCACCATAGACCTCAGACTCAAATCCATATTGTTCAATCTCTTTTGAATATGGGATCTGATGAAACAATCCACCAGTTTCCCCATAACCTTCACCAAACATGAAATGAAACATATTTCTCCAAGATGACACTTCCGGATTTGAACAAATTGTTTCATAAAAAAGTGTCCTACAAATAAGATTTGAGACATCTGAAATTGAATAGCCAAGAATCCGTCCAATTGAAAGTGATTCGTTTAAACCATATGGGTTATCTGAGGGGAGTCCTTTTTCATATAGTCCCATTTGAGAAGGTGGATAATAATACATCGGTATCATATTGGTATCACCAAGAATTGCAAGCCATGCATGACCATTAAGATAAGAAGAACCAAGCCCATATTTTGCTAATAGATCAATATTTTTCTGAATTTCATTGGCTGTATTATTTACGATATCATTGTTAAATTCATGGAGTTTTTCTTCATAACAAGGACCTGTTGCGTAACCCTCTGCTATGTTATCATATGACTGAGAAGTTAATGAAAATGATTCATTTGCAATAATCATTCCTCCATGTGCACTTGTTAGATATGGCGCTAATGATGATAAAGAATTAACATAAGGCAGGTGAGATGTTTGTAATTGATCATATTGGATAGTAAGATCAAGGTTAGCATCAATCCTTGAAAAACCTCTTGACGAAAAAAAGCCCCCCTTTAAGCCATGATATGAAGTTATTGTCAATGTATAATCGCCTGAAAAATTCGATATTAAGGTATCAATATACATACGGCCTACATCATACGATGGGCTCATACTATACCCAATAACTACGTTATTAGGGTCTTTTAAAGTGCAAGAAAGATAAGGATCTATAGCATGGATCAATGAAGATTCATCAAGAAGAGAGCTATAGTTTACGTTGTATTGAAGATGATGAATACCCGAAGGAATTTTTATGGTTGAAGTAATAATCGGCGTTCCCTTCAAATTTATTGGTATCCCTCCAACAGTAATTTGGATGTTATTCAATAAGAATTCTTGCTTTGTTATGTTTGTGGATATGATCTGTTTATTTTGGATGTCTATGGGGTTTGTTAATGTGAGATAATTTATCGATTGGAATTTTTGATTTATTGTGCTTAAAATCTTATTTGAAATAGATATCGAATCAGGGAATGATTCTTTTGATTCAGCGATAAATATATCTGGATTGATATCGCCAATGATATATAATTCATCGATTTTTAAGTCTTGAACGACCTCATTGATTTCCTGAGAGTTGTTTTGATAAATAAGAATTGGAATATGAAGATAACTAGATAGTGGTGTTGCAAGTAATGCATTTGTATAATCATTTCCAGCCCCATATGGTATAATCATTGCTTTGGAACTCTGAACATAAAAAGAGGCAAGAAAAATAGACATATCAACAGGCGATTCGTTGATTATTATGGTTTGATATGGTGTTTTAAGGTTTTGTCCAATACTAACAATTAAAGGATCTGGAGCATATGAATCAATGAATCTTTGATGTTGATCAAGCAATTCTCCACCAGGGTTTATAAGAATCGGTTTAAGAACACTAGTACTGTTTTCAAAAGGATAATAACAAGCAATAGATGAACTCAAAAGTGAATAATACGGGTCTTTATCAGATACTATAAAAATATCTGCATTCCAGATATCCTCAGGTGTTTCTATTTGTTGAGCTTCTAGATGAATAAAAAACAAACCTGATGTTAAACTATTAAGCAAAAAGAAACATAACACGAAAAAAATATAACTTTTTCTCATAGATGAAAATATTATATTTACATATTATATAATTTGCGATGCAAGTTCATTATCTTTTATAAACTAAGATTTTTTTTTTAAAAAATAATTCCTTTTTTTCCATTAATTTATTTGATATACCATGATTCTTTCTCTGAATAATGAACAACCACACATAATTCACGTTAATATTAAATAATATAAATATTATAATTATTAGTGAAAATACATTTTCAATTAGAGGAAAAAATAGATGAAAAAAATAGTTACGATAATAATTGTATTATTTTTCATGTTTATTCCATCCGCATATGGAATTCAAAAAATTGATATTCATAAAGATATAATCAGTAAAAATCAAAATGAACATACGGTTTTTGTAGAATATGCAACAACAACATGGTGTTCACAATGTCCAGATGCATCAAAGGCATTATATGAGCTTTACGACTCTTCTCAGTATCCCTTCTTTTATGTTAGTCTTGTTTCTGATGTAAATCCAAATGCCAAGATACGAACAAAAGATTATCAAACTGTTGCAATTCCAACAATATATGTTGATGGTGGAAGATCTCTTTTCGTAGGTAATTCTGGATCATATCAAGAAATTAAGGATACATATCAAGAAATGATTTTAGAAAATACAAATCAGGCAGTTGAACAAGATATAAGCATCGAAACCAAGGGCCAATGGCTTGATGATGCGCAAATTAAAATTGATGTAACTATAACCAACAATGATAATACTTTTTTTTATGGGAAAATTAGAACATATGTCAATGAGATCAATTCAAGATGGTTAGATGAACAGGGAAACCCCTATCACCATGCTCTTCTTGATTTTGCTTTCAATGAAAATATATTTCTCCCTAAAAAATCCAGTAAAAGCTTTTCAACAATTTGGGATGGAAAAGAAGATCATAACGGTTTAACATTTGAAGATATTACAAAAGATAATATCATGATTCTTTCATCCGTATTTCATTGGGCCCCTCATATTCGTTTAGGATATGTTGGTTTCCCCTATCTTCAATTATTCTTCGCTCATTATGCATATTACGTTGATGGAGTAACACTAACTTAATGAATGGATATTAAAATAAACTATAATCTATAAATTAATATATAATAAAATATTTATTGGTGACAATATGGACATCAAATCTACATTCAAAAACACATTCAATACCCTATACAAAAAGGTAGATAATTTGTATCAAAAATTACCATTTCATTATTTTGTCATTATAATTGCAGCTATAATTATCCTTGTTGCAGCTCTTTTTATAGTAAGTAATGGCGAAATTGATGAAACAGCCCCATTTTTAGATGTAATCACAAAGGATACAACCGCATATGAAGGAGATCTTGTCTCAATAGAGGTTAATTTCTCAGATAATGATAAGGTATCTTATGCAGAGATTTTCTATAAACGAGTAATTGATACTAATTTTACATCAAAATCAATAATGAATAAAACCGCTAACATATCAATTCCAGTTGGCTCAGGTGAAGATTGGGAATATTATGTACTAATCAATGATCCATCCGGAAATGGCCCTATTGGAGATCCCTCAATCAATGGAAGCTTGACCTATGACATTTTAGTTTTAGAAAAAAATGATGATAACAATTCATCAGATGATACTGGTTATCAACGCTCTGTTTTTATTGAAGAATGTAGTGCTGAATCATGTCATAATTGCCCAGAGGTTGCTAAAAATCTTCATGAACTCTATGAATCTGGAGATTACAATTTCCATTATGTCACATTAATAGATGAAGATAGCAATGCAAATAGCCATATGCAAAACTATAATGTTGAAGCATTTCCCGTTGTGTTTGTAGATGGAGGATATAAAACATTTCTTGGTACTACCAGTAAGGCAAGCTTTGAAAACGCGATTCAATCTGCACTCGATAGAGAAACAGCAGATATTAAACTTAATTTAAGTGCTGAATACGACGAAACAAATGAGAAAATAGATATTACTGTTAAGATTTTTAATGATGAAAATAGTGAATATAAGGGAACTCTTAAAGTGTATCTTGCTGAGATTGTTTCAACAAAATACCAAGATTCAGATGGAGAACAATACAAACATGCATTTCTTGAATTTGCAATTAATAAAGATATAACTATATCTGCAAATAGTGAAATGGCCAAAACAGAAACAATAGATAGTGAAACATTTGATCCTGAGAACCTATTGGTTTATGCAGTTATTTTTTCAGATGAATCACAAGAGAAATATCAGGATCCAGATCAAGAGAAATACCCATTTAATGCATATTACGTAGATGCTTGTTTAGGAGTTCAAGTTGTTGAAGGAGGAAATCTGCCCCCCAGTATAAGTATTCAATCCCCTGAGAATGGGAAGATATATTTAAGAGGAAATAAAATTAATCTTTTAGATAGTTTTACCCTTAAACAAACAGTATTATTTGGTAAATGTACATTTACAGTCCAAGCAAACGACAGTAACGGAATCGATAGAATTGAAGTATTTATCGATGGAGTCAAAGTACAGAATTTTACATCTGATACAATTGAATATGAATATATGAATAGTAAACTCTTTAAATTTTCACATACGGTAAAATCTTCGATAAACATCATAAATTCCATCAATGAGCTCTTCTTTATTCATCTGTTTTGGTTGATATACCACTGAATACATCGTGTAATCATTCCAGTTTTTTGAAGTAATTCGGTTTTGTTTTTTTAGTTCTTCATAAAATGGTGTCCCTGGAAAAGGTGTTACTATTGTAAAATCTGCTACATCAATACCTAAACCAATAATTGTTTTAACTGTTGTTTGAAATACATCTTTTGTATCAGTATCAAATCCAAACATAAAATCTCCAATGACCATCATTTTATGTAAATGAATATGATCGATTGCTTGTTTATAAATAGAAACAGTATTAGTTTTCTTATTTACACTATCAATAGTTTTCTGTGAAATCGACTCAAAACCGATAAGCCAACCAATACAACCAGCTTGCTTTGATAACTCAATAAGTTCATCATCCTTTGATAAAACATCAACATTTCCATTGCAAAAAAATTTTTTCTTTAAAGGGATCATTTGTTTGAAAAGTTTTTTTGTAAAAACCGGATCTATTGTTAATGATGCATCATAAAACATAATTATTCTCTGAGGTGCTTTTTTTATTTCCTCAATAATCTCTGTAATTGATCTTTTATAATAATGACTCCCATTTGGTGTGTTTGATTCAGGACAAAAACTACAAAGATATGGACATCCTCTTGTTGCTTCAATGGCACCCATTAACTGAAATCCTGGTAATCTGACATTAGTTGGAGGGATACTTTTTGAAAGGGATTCATATGGTTTAGGATCATATTTTTGTTTTAGTGAATTAATCTCAGCATCTTTCAGAAGCGTAATCCAATTAGCTTCACCACGACCCATCAAGATACTATCAGCATGCTTCAACCCTTCATTAGGCATAGCAGATGCATGTAGTCCACAGAGAATAACCGGCACATTTAATCTTTTAAAATTATCTGCAGTTTCATAAGCAATATTAGCAGATGCTGTCGTAAAATGTATAACGACAATATCAAAATCATCAGAATAAATAACTGGTTCATAGCGTTCATTAATTAGAGTAATATGATGTTTTTTTGGAGTTATCGCAGCTAATCTTCTCATATATAGTGTTGGTAAAATAGAAAAAGAAGTAAGCATGATTTTTTCAAATGCTTTGTATGATGTTTTTCTTGTACGAAGTTGCTCAATAAGAAGTATTTTCATACCATGATGATTAATGAAATCATGTTATTTAAGGCATCTCTTTTAATAATAATGTTTTCATTATGTTTTCAGGAAATTTAATATGAATCCATTCTTCAATCCAGCCTTTCTTTTCAGAATCGGAAAAGGATATATGTTTGATATATCCAGATTGCATCGATTATCAGATAATAAACTGAGATCATTGCAAAATAAACAACTTCGAAAAATGATCAAACGTGCATTTACCGTTCCGATGTACAGAGAGATCTATAAAAAAGAAGGAATTGAAAAACAGGATATTCAAACAATAAGTGATCTGGAAAAACTTCCAATTATTACAAAAGAAGATTTTGCACAACACAAACCAAATGAGCTAATCCCATCAAATAAAACAATTAATGATTTTGTGAAGGTTTCAACATCAGGTACAACTGGAAAATCATTATCCATTTATGTTGACATGTATGAGATTGTAATGGGACTTTTTGGCTATCTAAGAACAATCAATGACTATAATATTTCTTGGAGAAAGGATAAAATTTCGATTATTGGAGATTTTGCCCCACACACCGCAGAAACCGGGTATGTGAAAAGAGGACTTCTACCTAACACAATGTTTGGAAATGTTTTTAAAACCATTCAATGGCTTGATACAAACAGTAAACCAGAAGAGGTAATGGCAGATTTAGAAAAATTTAGACCACAATTTATTGGTGGATACACTGGCATGCTTGGCCATCTTGCAGTATTAAAAATACAAGGATATGGAAAACATGTACAACCAAAACTCATTGCATCAACTGGTGCATTACTTGACCCGAATTTAAAAAAATTCATTGAAGAAACATTTGAAACAAAGGTATTTGAAGTGTATGGTGCAACAGAAACTGGACCTATTGCATATCAATGTGCAAACGCGGGAGTTTATCATATCATGTCTGATTTACTCCATTTAGAATTTATTGACGAAATAGGCAAACCAGTACCTTCAAAAAACGGAGGGCATCTATTAGTAACAAAATTATTTGGCGGTGGTACACCAATATTAAGGTATAATGCAATCAATGATATTGTTGCACCACTATATGAACCACATCAATGTAATGTTTCTGGCGATCTTATATTTAAGATATATGGACGAGATAAAATTCGATTATTTAGAAAAGATGGAAAAATTGTTTTAGCATCTTCATTATCATCTATTTTTAGTCGTTTACTTTATGAATTAAAAACAAGTAAAATTCGTGAGATGAAAGTTATTCAGAAGAATCTAGATGAAATTGAAATTCAGGTAGTCATTGATGAAGATTTACGTGATATTGGCCCCTCTATTAATGAAATTTTTCAGGTTTTTGAAAAAGGATTTAAAGAAAAATTTGGGAATACTGTTTCAGTATCTTGCCATGAGGTAAAAAAAGTTAATCGTGATGAACCAAGAATCATTTCAAACGTTGATCCTTCAACATTGAAAATAACTGGATATGTATAAAAAGTATAGAATTTTCAGTATTTTTAACTAGATTTAATTAAAAAATGGTTAGATATACCAAAAGTTATTTAAATTCATAAATAATATTTTTTAATTAATAGATAATATATTGGGGATCAATACATGAAAAGAATCGTATTATGTACCGATGATACTTGTGTGCCTCCAAAATGTCCTACTGTTGATGTAGATGGTAATAATGTTATCATTGGCGAAAAAGAAAACGTCTGTACATTAACAAAGGAACAATTTGAGATACTCAAGGAAAAAATTAAAAATGATGAAATCTAGATAAGGGACTTTTCCCTTAATTTTTTTTATTTATTCTTTTACTGTTCTTTTTGAGAGATAAAAAAATCCTGCAATAAAGAAGATGATAATTCCAATCATTGTAAAAAAGTCATTAAAGGATGTTCCTAATGGTGATATACCTACAATATCTAATAAATTAAAACCAACAAATAAAATGAGGCCTATTATCATCCAAATCATTACAACTCTTAATTGTCTTTCCACCTCAATCACCCAATATACATATAAGAAAATTATATTTAAAAATTTTGTTTTCAATAATTTTTTTTAAAAAATCATATTTGAACACTTAATTTACTTTTTCTTTACCAATATTAAACCAATATTTAAATAATAAATCCTTAATAAGGGGATACTATAGATTTGAAGGGGAAACAGATACTTATTTTTTTTTATGGTTCTAACTGTTTCCCTTTCTTCCCTCCCTTAACATTTTGATTTATTATTGGAAATAATTGTTAATTATCTCATATCACATCAACATGTAATGAACAATAAGAATCCATTGTTGCTTCTAGGATATCTCCTTTCTTGATCTCATTTACACCACTTGGAGTACCAGTTAAAATAAGGTCACCTTTTTCAAGAGCCATTATCGATGAAATATACGAAATCAATTCAGGAATAGTCCAAACCATATTAGATGTATTATCATGTTGTCTTATTTCACCATTAACCTTGAGTAATAAATTAACATTATGAGGATCCTTGATCAATTCTTTGCCAATCATTTCACTGATAGGTGCAAATGTATCAAATCCTTTTGCTATTGTCCATGGAAGTCCATTCTTTTTTGCATTTGTCTGAATATCTCTTGCTGTAATATCTAGCCCAATACAATATCCTTCAATATGTTCCCATACATGCTCCTTTGAAATATTCTTTCCATCCACTCCAATAATAATACCTAATTCTACTTCATGATTCAAGCAATGCGATTGTGGCGGATAAATAATAGACCCTCCTGAAAAAATTATTGAACTAGTAGGTTTTAAAAAGATAAGAGGATCAATTGGAATATTTACAGACATCTCTTTTGCATGTTTTTTATATGTCCGAGCAAGGCATATAATCTTTCCAATTTGAATTTTCTCGTTTCTTTTACTATTCCATTGATAATAACGCATCACTAACCTGAAATAATGAAGATAGTAAAAACATTATCATGAAACCACGTCATTCAAATAAAAATTTTATTAATCATGTGTTGATACCGTGATTGGGGAGTCCATGAAATTCATACCAAACAGCCCATTAAAAAAACAGATGCTTAAAGAAATCTCATTATCATCCATTGATGAATTATTTTTAGACATTCCAAAATCTATCCAGATTAATCATCTAGATTTACCAGATGGAAAATCACAAATGGAAACAGAAAAACATCTAAGAATACTTGCTAATAAAAATAAGGATTGCAATGAATTACTTCTCTTTACAGGCGGGGGAATAAAACCACATTACATCCCCGCAGTTGTGAAATCAATTACTTCAAGAAGTGAGTTTTTTACTGCATATACACCATATCAATCAGAGGCTAGTCAGGGTTTTCTAAAAGCCATGTTTGAATATCAAAGCATGATTGCATCAATCACAGGTATGGATATAGCAAATTGTTCCCTATATGATGGAGCAACAGCAATTGGTGAAGCTGCATTGATGGCAACTAGAATTACAAAAAAGAAAACATTTCTGATCCCATCAAATCTCTCATCTGAAAAAAAATCAGTGTTAATGAATTATGGACAAGGTGCTGATTTAACTATAAAGGAATTTACATATGATAAAAAAACAGGCTGTATTAATATCAAAAATTTAGAAAAAATAATCGATGAACAATGCTCAGCTGTTTATCTTGAAATCCCAAACGTTTTTGGTATTTTAGAAAAAAATATTGATACCATTGAAACATTAGTCCATAATAATAATTCTCTTCTCATTATTGGAATAGACCCTCTTGCATTGGGGGTTATTCAGTCACCAGGGGATCTTGGTGCTGATATTGTTATTGGCGAGGGGCGAAATCTTGGTAATCCTATGGATTTTGGTGGATCAAGTCTAGGTTTATTTGCATGTAAATCTAAATATATTCGACAGATGCCTGGAAGACTCATTGGTTTAACACATGATGCAGATGAAAATGAAGCATTTTGTATGACGCTTCAAACAAGAGAACAACATATCCGCAGAGGAAGGGCAACAAGTAATATATGTACAAACGAGGGCTTATGTTCTCTGGCCGCAGTATCATATTTATCATTACTTGGTGCAAATGGCCTTCAAAAACTCTCAGAAGAAAACTTTGAAAAAGGTCAGTATTTAAAAGAACAAATCATTAAAATTGATGGTTTTTCAGAAGTTTTTAATGGCATTCATTTCAATGAATTTGTAATTCAATCAGAAAAAAACGTAAAAGAAATAAATAAAAAATTGTTAAAATCCAATATTCAGGGCGGATTTCTCCTTGAATCATGGTTTCCATCATTAAAAAACACATTTCTTTTTGGTGTTACAGAAAATCATACAAAGGAAGATATAAATCGATTCATTAAGGTTATTAAGGGGGTATCCAATGTTTAAATCCGCAGTTTACTCAGAGCCATTTTTAAATGAATTACACTCTAAACCAATTGAAAAACCAACACCACATAAATCTATTCCATCTACACTTATCCGAAAAAAACCATTGGATTTACCAAATCTTGATGAAACACAAATTATCCGTCATTTTCATCATTTAAGTCAAATGAATTTTGGGGTTGACACAGGTATTTACCCTTTGGGTTCCTGTACAATGAAATATAACCCACGGATCAATGAGGTAATTTCAAACTGGGATAAGTTTTCCTGTATCCACCCATACCAAGATGAATCCACAGTTCAAGGAACATTACAGATGATGTATGAACTTGAGCAAATGTTGAAAGAAATCACGGGGATGTATGCTTTTTCATTACAACCTGCTGCTGGTGCCCATGGTGAATTTCTAGGAATGATCCTCACAAAACAATACCATACATCCAAAAATGAATCAGATCGAATAAATGTTATAGTGCCAGACACAGCACATGGAACTAATCCAGCAAGTGCATCTATGGCAGGCTATAACGTCATTGAGTTACCTTCCACAAAAGATGGAGCTGTTGATGTTGACGTACTTGAAAAAACAATTAATGATAAAACCGCCTGTTTTATGCTTACAAATCCAAATACACTTGGAATATTTGAGTCAGACATCGATGAAATTGCACGCATCGTCCATGATGCAGGTTCATTATTGTATTATGATGGAGCAAATATGAATGCAATTATGGGAAAAGCACGACCTGGAGATATGGGTTTTGATATTGTACATTTGAATCTTCATAAAACATTTGCAACACCTCATGGAGGCGGTGGACCAGGAAGTGGCCCTGTTGGAGTTGGCAAAAAACTTGAACAATTTTTACCGATTCCACGAGTTATTAAAAAGAAAGAAAATTATCATTTATCCAATGATTTTAAGGAATCAATTGGAAAAATAAAACAGTTTTATGGCAATGTCTCTGTGTTATTAAAAGCATATTGTTATATTACACTCATGGGTGGAAATGGATTGAAAGAAGCTAGTGAAGTAGCTGTGTTGAATGCAAATTATATGAAAGAAAAAATCCTTCAAAAAGGCTCATATGAACTGCCATTTAGATCGCTTCGTAAACATGAATTTGTATTAAGTTGTGAATCATTGTTAAAGAAAAAAGGAATTCGAGCAATGGATATTGCCAAACATTTACTAGACAATGGAGTTCATCCACCAACTGTTTATTTTCCTTTAATTGTAAAGGAAGCATTAATGATTGAACCCACAGAAACTGAATCAAAATATGATCTTGATTGCTATATTGAAACATTATGTAAAATCGCAGATGAAGATACTGAAAAGATCAAAGATTCACCCTATAATACACCTGTACGTCGTGTAAATGAGGTTGATGCTACAAAAAAACCAGTTTTAACCTGGAATCAAATATAAAAAAGAAAAATGATAAATCTGATCATAATAATTTATCAGATTTTTCATAAAGGGTAAGAACTGTTCCAAGGATTCCACAAAGTACAAAGAAAATTGTTACTGAATAGATTCCTACATCGAACCAAACACCAAAGCGAAGTCCCCAACCTAGATAGAATACAATACCTAATAGAAGCAACATAAGAGAGAGTATTGTAAAGATATTGAGATTCTTCATGTTTATTTTTATCATTTTTTTTCACCTCTTAATTCTTTCTTTTAATAGAGAAATGGGGGCACTGGGATTTGAACCCAGATCGGCGGGTCTCTTCTATTTAGGTCATCGCTCCAGTTACTCATCATTGATCAGATGACCCTCTTGTAATCATTCCTTAACTGGAGCCCACAATGATGCCGGGTTACACTATGCCCCCATGTGAATCTTAATTATTTCCTCCGGTTTCGTTTTTCTCTTCGCATTCGCTTTTTACGCCATTTCCAGCGCATATTTCCTTTCTTTTTCCAAACTCGTGAGCTACGTTTCATAGTACGTGTTCCTCTATAATTATGCCAGGTGCTAAATGGATACTCATATTTAATAATTTAGGGCAAAATAACTTACTTTTATTGATAAATAACCCAAATTTAAGAATTATGATGGCGATTCAACCCATGCATACTTACAAAGACTACAATACCAAGCAAAAGAAATCCATTGTTGTTTACCATATTTTGGGTTTTTGTGCTGATATAGTCGAAATAGTTTTTTACCGCATTTTAAACATTGTTGACTCAGTTTTGAAGCATTAATTACCTCTCCACTTTTATAAATAAGAGTATCTGCTGCTACTTGATAAATAAATGAACAAGAAGTACAATACCACATTATTGGTACCCATTTTCTTTTACCATCCACCGTTTGATTTCGATAAAGTTTTATAGATTTTCCCTTACATTTTGGACATGTCTTTTTCATAACTACCTCTAATGAAATAGTGAAATTTTTAAAGATTATAAAATTGGAAGTGTAACTATAAATCTGCTTCCTTTTCCAAGGGTACTATCCACTTGAATATCGCCATGATGTTTTTTTAGAATCTCTTTACAGATAAATAAACCTAAACCAGTTCCCTCATGTTTTCTATTATCACTTGTCTCTGTTTGATAAAATTTTTTGAAAACATTTGAAGCTTCATCTTTTCTCATCCCAATTCCGGTGTCAGATACTTCAAAAACAATATTATCATCTTTTCTATAAGCCTCTAACTTAATTGATCCTTCATCTGTAAACTTAATTGCATTTGTAAAAAGGTTTCTTAAAACTTGATTTAATCGAAGATAATCACCAAGAATCTCAGGAAGATCAGAAGCAAGGTTCTTAGTAAATGCTAATTGTTTTTTTTCTATTGATGGTGTCATATCTTCACCAATTTCATGAAATAATGAGGTTGGATCTATTTTTCTCATTTCAAACTTCATCGTATCATTATCAAGCCTTGAAACGTCAAGAATATCGTCAACTAAACGAAGAAGTCTTTCTGCATTTCTAAGACTAATTTTTGCCCATTTTTTTATTTTTTCATCTGATTTTTCATCTGAAACAATTAAATCAAGATATCCTTTAATTGGCGTTACAGGCGATTTTAATTCATGAGCTGCAATATTCATGAATTCTGTTTTTAAACGCTCTGAGGTTTTAATTTCGTTTTCAAATCTCTTTCGTTCTTTGATATCCTGTAATGTACATATAAATCCTATAAAGGCATCATCTTCATTGATTGGTGCAATACTTATTTCAATTGGATTAATTTGTTCTGATGTGATTTTAATTTCCATTTCAACATTTCTTATGTTTTCATTCTTTTTTCGTACTTTCATTAAAAGTTGTTGAAATATATAGATATAATCCTCTGTTAATAATTCTCTAAATAATGAATTTTTTAGTTGTTTTCCATTTTTCCTTGTCATCATTTCAAATGACTTATTTGCATACATGATTTTACCCAATGGGTCCATTGTTACGATCCCATTTGCAGATAATTCAGCAATTGTTCGATATTTTTTTTCCAATTGTTTCATTTTTCTTTTGATATTTTTTTGTTTAGTTATATCTCGAATGAAAAAAATATTAGCTGCCTTCTTTTTATATGAAACCATACAACTAAGTCCATCAATCCATATGATAGAACCATCTTTTTTTTTTGCTTTATATGTGGGTAAAAAACCACCTCGCCCTAAACATGTCTGTTTTTGATGTTTATTAAACAATTCAACATAGTCCTCAGAAATAAAGCTAGATGCAAAAAGACCCTCAAGTTCACTAGGGGAACTATATCCAAGTATATGTAAAAATGTTTGATTACAATATTGAATTTTTCCATCGGAATCAATTATTATTATTCCTTCAAGTAGGCTATCAATAAGAATTTGATAATATGGATCTGATCTATCAATTATAAAATTAGTTTCATCCGGTTTTTGAATAGAACAACAAAGTTCATTATCTTCATTTTGTTTGTCATAATTCTGAAATGAAATATCATCATGAAGGCTGCATATTGTTTTTAATTCACCAGATTCCTCCATCTTTCTCATTTCATTAATAATTGTATTATTTTCTCCTATAGTATCACCCTATTTATATAGATTTTTTAATTTTTTTTTATATGAAAATGAATTTGTATTGATCCCAATCCACTTTATTTTTACTCGAATTACAAATAAATACCAAGGTTATAAATCAATCGGTATTTCTATTTTTGAATCTTGAAATCTAATTTATATTGAGATTATATCAAGAAATTATTGGCATATTGCATGAAATTTGCATCAACTATCAAAATAATACAAATATTAAGGAACCTATTTGAAAATTTTTCTCACCTTTTTTTCAAATTCTTTAAGTGATGAAACAATATGTGATTCGTCTGACGCTTCAAATCTATTTAAATAAAATGCATTCAGACCTGCATTTATTGCGGAATGATAATCATACTCCAGATTATCACCCACATGAATAATATTTTCAGGTCTGCAATTTAACCTATTTGCAATCATCTTATAGAAAAAAGGATCTTTTTTAACTGTCTTTGTATCTGAAGTTGATGAAAAGGCGTATTCAAAATATTGTTTTATGCCAACATAATTTGATTCCTTTTGAATGAACTCCTGCATAGCACCAGAGCTGATAATCAATGTAAAATCTTTTTTCAATCTATGTAGAACTGGTTTTACATCTTCATACAGTTCAATATGATGTTCATAATAATCTAAAAGTGTTTTTGGAGTGATGTTAAGCTTATATTTATTGATCCAAAATATTAGATCATACCATTCACGATGATCGCTGCCTATCTTATCATATTCTTCTTTAAAGAAGATTTTTGCTTTATGAATTGAAATATTTTTTTCTTTTGCATATACTTTTGGTAAACCATCAAGCCATACAATATCTCCAAAACCTTGTTTCACAAGAGTTCCATCAAGATCAAAAGATATTATTTTCACCATATGAAAAAAAGAAACTGTTATCTCTTTATAAATGTCTACGAATCAAATCTATTGAAGTATTAAATAATAGTAAGGTTTTTATAAAGAATGAAAATTGCAGGATATGAGAAATCATGGTAGATGAAACAATTTCAATTCCTTACAAAATTAAATCAATTAAACCCAGTGAACAAAAAAAGGGATATGTTGAAGTAATTATGGAACCTGTGGAATCACTTGAATATCCGCCGGAAGAACACATGCATCAAACCCCACCAATTCATATATCTGGTGTTGGCCCAAATGGAAATCCATTTCCACCTGAATTTCAAAATCAACTAACTCAAATGCTTCAACAATCAATGCCTCCAATATTCAAAAACAAGAAACCCTATGATCCAAGACGACTTACGCACATTGAATCAGAAATTGATTTTCTTTCAAGAGACTGGAAATACGGCGATATTATCAACGTAACATTAACAAAAATAAAAAAGGCTGAGGATGTTCAACAAGATACAGAATAATAGTTTTTAATTATTGATTTTATTTTGTTTCTTTTTTTCATTATGTAATTTTTACAAGGATGTTTTTTAAAGATGAAAACTAAAAGTATTATTGAACTGTGTTAAATATGGTCAATAATAGTAAGGTTGATAATTGGTTGTACTACATCAATAATTGTGTTGATAAACCTCATAAGCTGATTAATAACCATATTTACCAAAATAAAGGGATAAAAAGTTTATTTCATTTGAACCATTAAGACTTTCTTGTTTTTTTCCCGTAATGGAATATCCTTATATTTTTTTTAGAAAAATACGGTTTTAGCTTTTCTTTCTATAATACCACTTATTAATAACATCAATCCTGAAAGAAATAATAGAATACCTCCAGTTTGAATGCCCCAGTCTAACTGTAAATTCTCTCCTGTTGAATCAATAGAGTTGATTGAGGAACCACCAAATGGTGAAGCTGCAACATCATCAAAAATTGATGCGGCAGGTGACTCTTGTGCCTCTTCAGGAATCATATCGTTTACTATTACTGAAATAAGAACTATTGAGATTAGAATGATGATAATTGGCATCAATAATTTTATCCCTTGATACATATAGGATTTTCCTAGTTTGAAGCTCTCCTTGACTCCTAATGTTTTTATTATTGTAAAGATAATCCCAATGGATATTAACAATGAAAAAGGAATCAACGCTGAACCTAGTGGTGTCGGTCCTGTTGCATCAGGAAGGTTTAATGAAATACCTTGCAATCCATCAATAATCAAAATATCAATGAATCCTTCTGTATTATAGATAGAACTTGTCGATGATGCAGTTATCCCATACCATGGATATATTAAAGATAGGAATGCAATGATGATACCTGCAATAAATAGTAAGTTACCAATGCTTTTCATGTTCAGACCATCTATATATAAAAAAGAGAAAAATCTTGGTCCAAATCCTTCTGATTTATATTGTTTCATGCGTCGATATGCAAATATAAGTAATGAAATAATGAATATGACAATAAATATTGTTGTGAAATTGTAAATAATCCATTCGAAAAGTAATATTGTTGGATTGAGTTCTGGTAGATTTGAACCCCAGTTTAATGCTTGATTCCACATTAATCCCTCTTCCCTATACATCGGTCCAACAGGTCCACTTGTGCCAAGATAAACATCTTCATAACTATTGATCTCTCCCCACATTCCTTTAAATGGAAGCCAGGTTTGAGTTTCCAGATCTATAATTGTATATTGAACTGGTTTGAGTATGAACCCATTTGCACCAACATGATCACTTGCTACACCAAGAGTTCCCGAATAAGATGTAAAATAATTTGCATGTGATCCTCGTGCAACATATACATGAGGATGTGTCCCGGTTTTTTCTGCTTGATTCCAACTTGTTTTTTGACCACTGTGATGTTGACTATACATTAACTCCACAGGTGAGCCTTGACGTAAAACAACCTGTACAAGTTCCCAATCTCCTTCGTGTTGATTGAGATCTCCCTTGTTAAATGCATAAAAAAGCCAGTATTGTATTATTGTTGTATCGTCTGCTCCATGAATTGTATGGGCATAAACGGTGAAACCAAGAGTAATTTTTTGATTTGAGTAATCATTGATAATATTATCATCTTTTGTTGTTCCAATTGTGTTATCTAGGTATAATGATTCGTATTGTTCAGTAGTGTAACCACCCAGCTCTTCCATTGTTACATCTGAATTAATCTCAACTGGATCATTACCTGTAAATTGAAATAGTGTGGCATGATCAATATGATATTCAACTGATACAGGATAGCATTGTTCTTCTTTTTCAAAGAAAAATATTGGTGCATATTCTTCCTCAAGTGAGGAATCTTGAGCTGAGCCATATGTTGTTAGTATAAATAAAAAAAGTATGAAGAACATCATTCCAATAATCAATGTTTTATTTCTTTTCAAATTTAAAAAATTAATAGTTTTTCTCCTTTCCACCATATTATTAGTATCCACCATAGTCATTTGAAATGAAAAAGAGTTTTAATAGTTTTGTAATAATCTAGAAAAATCAATAAATGGAATAATTGTTTTAGAAAAATAAAATATTAGATATAATAGAAATTTATACGCAATTCAAAAACTTGGTCGTGTATGTGAATCATTGAATTCTTCGTTTAGAAACAATGTCTTCTTCATAGAGATTCATCATTTTTCTCGATATTTCCATTGCCCACATACACGACCAAAAACTTTAAGAAAGATATATTAAGAAAGTAATAATCCATTCAAATATGCTAAACAAAAAGGTACTCATACTTTGCCAATCTATTCATCATGGCAATACTATGAAGATTGCAAAAGTTATTGGAGAACAATTAAATGCAGAAATTAAAAAACCTTCAGAAATTAAAAGCATCAATAAATATGATATAATTGGTTTTGGTTCTGGAATTTATGATGACAAACATCACAAAAGCATATTTAACTTTATCGATAAATTATCAAAACAAAATAGGAAAAAGGCATTTATATTCTCAACTTCGGGAGTTCCAATAAAAATCCTTGGTAAAAAATTCTTTCTTAATTATACAAAAAAATGTACTAATTTTCTGGAAAAAGAGCTTACAGCAAAAGGATTTAAGGTTATTGGGAATCTTAGCTTACCTGGTTTTAATACAAATGTATTCTTAAAATACATCGGCGGAATAAATAAAAACAGACCCAACGAAAAAGATCTAACGAAAGCAAAAGAGTTTGCAATAAAGATAAAAGACAGTTTTTGAACTGAGCCTTCGGCTTTTTTCTTGTAGAAAAAACGTATAAAAATGGTTTAGAAACTACGCCTTGCAGGCTCCGTCCAAATTTAGCTCACAAGTTCACTAAACTTTTATAAACCAAATGTATGAAGAATCAATTATATGGTAAAACATCTTATTACATTAATTTTCTGGCATGTTTTGTTGATTAAAATGCCAATAAATAGGTAAATATTAATTGAAAAGTTCCTAATTGTATAGATACTTTTATATAATAAAAGATATATTAATTATTATGTGGAGAACTTGGGCTTATAAGATAAGATTTTTTTTT
>NJDG01000022.1 GCA_002254885.1 Thermoplasmatales archaeon ex4572_165 | reverse complement strand
AAAAGAATCTTAGTACAAATTTCATATCACTCATGATACTTGCGTTTCTAGTTGATCAGATACAACAATTATGCAGCCCCTTGTTCCAGGCAGCATTAAAAAAAGTAGGAAAAAAGAAATATTTATGGAGTGGCATAATCGCGTTATTTAAAGGATTTGAAATAGATTCATTTAAAACAATACTTGAAGCAATAACATATGGAATAAAAAATAAACCGCCTGACATTTTATACAGATAAAAGCTAGTGATTCCTAAATCGTTTATCACAAATCTAGCGGTAGCCATGTAAACCAGTATTATTTTCGATAATAATTTTGAGTGAATCACCATAATTGATACTATTTTTTGACAAAAATAAAAAAAATGTTTTTATTGTATGGATTCCAATAAAAAGAAATCAATTATTCAAATCAAAACGGGTATTGCTGGTGTTAAACCTTTATTTTTACATAATTTCATATTATTTTTCCTCACCATAAACCTAAAATATTTCTTAATAATTGAAGTAATTGTGGATAATTCCCTAGGAAACTTAACAAGTGATTGGTTAGGTGTTTGTCTTTTGCATAGAATGTTTTAAAACAAAAATCGGGATTTGGATATTCAATAGGGTTGAATATCCCCCAAGGATAAGTTTGCCAAGCACATCCATTACTATAAGGATTATCCGCTGCAATGCCCCAGTATACAACATTTTCACTATCAGAATCAAATGGAGTCCATGTTATGTAATATGTTTCACCAGATATAATGTCGATATCAGAAAAATCAAATGTGATCCAGTTATATCGTTCATCAGAAATCCCCCCTGAAGAGACTTCTGTTACGATTAAATCTTCATCTTCTAACTCTTTTCGAATGGATACTTTAATATTTCCAGGTTCTCCCTTTTTTATAACAAATAATGATACCTGCGATAGAGTATTCTCCAATGGAATAAATGATTGTGCAAACATGCCACTCCATCTTCCATATCCTCCATCAATATCATTTTGTACTTGATCTTCACCATCTTTTTTCAATGGAATCCCAATGATTAAACCTTGTGACCACTCACTTTCAAGACCTTCTGAGTTCTTGGCTTTTGCTTTTACTGTGTAGATTCCTTTCTCAGTCCAAGCATGAGAATAAGTAATGGTTTCTCCGGATTCAAAAGGTCCAAGCCAGTCACTTTCTGTTCCATCCCCCCAACTCCATTTATAATATACTTGCCGATCAAGTGGATCTGCTGTTACAACACTATAAGTTAGTTCCTCATCAACATCTCCTTCTTCGGGCCCTGTTGGCGTTTCAGGGGTAATGTTTTCTGTATATGATAGATAGAGGTCATCAAATCTAACCTCAAATGAGGAATCAACATCAAGATTGTTATCAAATGCAAACATTCCTAAACTAAAACGAATAAATCTTGTATTTTCAAATTTTTCAGGATATTTTTCTTTAATAAAATCACGAACAAAATTAAAATTATAGTCAAATTGAGTCCATTCCGTGGAATATGATTTCCATAATGTCCAACCAAAACCAGTTAGATATTCTTGGTCCTCATTATAAAAATCCAAACTAAACAGAGCGTTTTGATTTTGACCGGTTGGAACTTTATTATGCTTGTACCAAATTGTTAATTCATAATCATAATTATACGACCATCTAAATGGGATTAGTTCTTGAGCTTTAAATTTACAATAATGACTGGCATCATAAAAATTGCTTATACCAATTGATTTACTCCCCGAGTATGCCTCATTTGAGTCCCATAAAAATAAACATTCACTGTTAGATGGGGATACATATGATGTCCATCCATCTGGCATGTCTCCTTGTCCGTCTTCAAAAGACGGATTTGGTATTAAGTTATCATCATAATTCATTCTTTGATGGCGTTCTCTTTTATCTCCACTATCATTTGGTTTTAAATATGATACAAAATAAGTAACTTTTTCATTTGTTATTGGATCTATTTGTTCAATAATTTCATATGGCTTTTCCATTTCTTGATGCTCTTCTAATGCTGCAATAATTGATATATTTAGAGTTATTAACATCATACAAATTAGATAAACAACTATTTTATTTTTATTTTTCATATTATTATTACCTCCGAACAATCCCTCCTCCCAAGGTAGTAAACAGGATACTTGTTCACATTTGGTATGGTTTATCAAGATAAAAATATTGCTATTGTAAATAAAAAAGAAAAAAATAGGTGGTTGCATATCAAATCCCTCCAAGAGAAAAAGTCGCTGTCACCCAACAACAAAACAAAGGGTTGCTGGGCGTATCAATACCATTATCCAAACAAAAAGCAGCAGTTGAATAATGCTACATCAAATATCACGACAACTTTATGATGCCATGGTTATCCTCTTTTTCATTTCTTGACTTTACGTCTGATCGATCAAAGAGGGACTCTTGTGACACCAAGTTTGTATCCTCAATCTTGCTGCTTCAATCATCTTTATCATGAAGCTCTTCGTATCAAGGCAATTAGGCAATATTACTCATTGTAAATAATGTTTTCTTATGGAAAAACCGTTTTATCGGTATTCATTTATTGTTTTATTTAGCGAGCTTGCAGCTTTTCTTATATCATCAGCATAGTGTTTATCTGATCCTGCATATATGATTCCTCTTGATGAATTAATAATTGCACCTTCACCTTTTGAGTTCGTTCCATAACGTACGGTTTTCTCAACATCCCCACCTTGTTTTCCAATTCCAGGCAGTAAAAATGGGATGTCATCTGAAAGGATACTACGTATTTCTTTTAATTCCTCCGGATATGTTGCACCAACAACCACACCACATTGCCCCATCTCATTCCATTTATTAATTTTTTCAGCAACATGAATATATAATGGTTTTCCCGAACAATCCAAATTTTGAAAATCACTAGCGGATGCATTTGATGTCCTGCATAGAATAATACTACATTTATCCTTATATTCTAGGAATGGTTTAACTCCATCAATCCCTAGATATGGATTAACCGTTACTGCATCTGCATGTAGTGATTCATAACATGCTTGTGCATATTTTTTTGCAGTATTTCCAATATCATTTCGTTTTCCATCTAGTATTATGATAATGTCTTTTGGTATGAATGAAAGTGTTTTTTCAAGAAGTTTATACCCATTTTTTCCTAATGCTTCATAAAATGCAAGATTCAGTTTATATGCACACACAAAATCTTTTGTCTGTTCAATCACGACCTTATTGAACTCAATAAAAGGTGTTTCTGATGATTTGAATAAAAAAGAAGGGATTTTTTCTGCATCAATATCAAGTCCAACACAAAGAAGACTATTATTTTTTCTTTGAATTTTTTGTAATTTCTCAATAAATTTCATATCTATCGACCTTTTTTTCCATATATCATTTAGGTTAAAAAGCATTAGGAAATCTCGGCATCTATTTATTAAATGATACCATATCAGCTCAATCATGAAAGTCATTTATAGTCTTTGTTCCTGGGGATTAGGTCATGCAACACGTTCATTACCAATTATAAGAAGATTACTAAAAGAAAACCATGAGCTAACGATTATTTCTCATGATCGATCATTACAGCTGCTTGAAAAAGAACTGGAAAACACGGTTTCCTACATTGATATTCCTGATTATCCATTATTGATCTCGGAAAATTCAAGACAGTTTATTGCAAAAAGTATGATTTACTGGCCTCTTTTCATCAAACGGATCCAATCAGGTCTTTCTCAACTCTCAAAAATCCTGGAAAAACAACATTGTGACTGTATCATCTCTGATGGAAGATATGACATGTACAGCAGACACATTCCATCATTTTTTATTTCTCATCAGATACGAATTCTTAATCCATTACGAATTAAAATGCTTGAAACAGGAAGTGAAACATTCAATGAATTCTTTTTTAAAAGATTTAATGAGATTATCATACCCGATTACCAGATCGATGGTTTTTCTGGAAAACTCTCCCATGATCTTAAAAAAATCGATGAGAAAAAACTTCATTATGTCGGTGTTCTTTCAGATTTTAATAAGAAAAAAATGAAAAAAGATATTGATTATTTCATTTCATTATCTGGTCCTGAACCTCAGCGATCCATTCTTGAAGAAAAAATACTCTCTCAAATCGACAATCTGGATGGATCTATTGTTATGACTTTGGGTAAAACTGAGGAACAAAATAAAACACAATCTGATTCCATTAAAACATATTCTTATCTTTCTAAGGAAAAGCGTGAGGAACTTCTGAATCGGTCCAAGATGGTGATTTCAAGAAGTGGATATTCAACGATTCTTGATCTTTCAGTGATTGGATGCAAGGCCCTAATGATACCTACACCAGGTCAGATAGAACAAGAATATCTTGCAGAGTATCATAAACAGAAAAATACTTGCTATACAGTAAACCAAGATCTATTGAATCTAAAAAAAGATATTGTTCATACTGAAAAAACCACAGGTTTTAAGGCAAAACGTACTGTTGATGATGCTGTTGAGAACGTGATGCAAATAATCTCATATTCTGTGTAACCCAAACTCATTTAAAGAATAACTCTTATCACCTTTGAAAGAAGATATACCATTTTTATAGGAGTTAGAAGATGAATTGGAACCAATCAACTAAGATGTCATTATTAATTCATCACTGGCTATTTTGGTTGATGATTATCACATTCATTGGTATTTTTCTTCGGATGCTGCCTTCATTATTGAATGCTGCGTGGGGAGTGGATTTTGGAATTTATTATGGTCTTACTAACTCATTTATAGAAACAAAAGAGTTTATTAATTTCTATGATGGATGGGGATCATCGTATCAATATTTCCCAGTTCTTTATACAATTACAGGAGTTGTTCATTGGATTACCGGTATTGAAGTAATTCAACTTATGCCAAAAATCGCACCGATTCTTGGTGGATTGACAATCCCAATTTTTTATTTTATCGTTAAAGACCTAATTGGAAATAAAAGAATCGCCATTCTTGCATCTGCATTGCTCTCTGTTTCAACATTTCATGTATATCAAACCAGTCATGCAGCACCATTAACTGTTGGACATTTCTTTATGATGCTCTCATTTTATTTCTTTATAAAATATGTGAAGGATCAGAAATATATTATACCTTTATTTTTCTCAACAGTTCTTCTTATTTTATCACATCATTTTACAACCTATTTTTATCTGATAAGTATAACCTTCATGGTTTTCTATTATACAACAGAGAAACATGTCAGATCAAAACATCTGTATCATCTTCTCTTTTACATTGGTCTTGCAGCAACCCTTGCATTTGGATACTGGGGTTTTATTGCAACTCCAGTCTTTGGGTTCTTTACAAAAAAAATGTTTTTACCACCAACAGTGATCATATTGCTTTTTTATGCATTTATATTCAGTGGAGTTCTTTTTATTAGATTCTGGAAAAAACAATATCCAAATTTTCTTCAACGACAATTTTTTAAGAATTATTCAAAAGAAAAAACAATCACCATAATGGTTTTACTCATAGGTATTCTATCAATCATTGTTTCTATTACCGGTCTTCCAGGAGTAAAAGCCTCACTTACACCTCTTGCCTTGATTCTATCAATTCCAATGATGTTTCTGATTAGTTTTGGTATTGCAGGGTTCTCTTTTCTTAAAGCACAGAAAGGACATGCGTTTGTTAAAGGATGGATCATTGGAATTTTTATATCATTTCTATATGCAATCGTATCAGGTGGATTGTTTCCCGATAGACATTTAGAATATCTTATCGTCCCGCTTTGTATCCCCGCGGCCTTAACATTAAATGAGTTTATCAAGGATTATCAAGATAGTAGAATTAAAAATATTTTTAATAAATATACTCCATCAATGCAGACAGTTCATCGCAAGAAAAAGATTGCATTGGTTGGAAGCATTATTGTTTTATTTATTTCAAATATGATTGTTGCTTATCCTACGATTGATTCCTTAGAACATATTGACGAACGGGTTTCTGATCCATGTATTAATTGCCTTGATTGGATGCAGGGAAATATGAGTAATTCAAGTGTTATTGCATCAGATCATCGTATCTTAATGCTTACATGGGCCACCGGATTTGACATGCCCCTCGGAGAATATAACATCACTAAGACCATATGGACTGCCAATAATAGTTCTGCATGTTTTGAAGAATTGCAACGGTTGAAGATCAATCATGTTATCATTGATGATATTATGTTTGAAAAAGTAATCAATGTTGATGATGGTCATTATTATTATTTTAACAATAATTCATATGAAAAATTCTTGAAACCCCCATTTGAATTAATCTATCGAAATGCAACATTAAACAATCAACTTGTTGAAGAACATTGGATTGAGATCTATAAAGTTAATTATTCACAATTCAGGAAATAGTATATTTTTTTAAACTAGTTTTATATTAGAGGAGTAGATGGTTTATGAAAATCAACTTTATTATTGAGGATAGTGGTGCTTTCAAATATCTTGGATGTGCAACTGCTGCTAAGAATTTATTCAATGAATTATCAAAAAAGATTGATGTTAGTTGGAATGATAAATCATTTGATTATGATCTTGCTCATTTCCACACATTTGGACCGCGATCAATGTTGTATGCTAAACGATTCCATGGGAAAAAAGTCATAACTGCACATTCTACACCAAATTTAAACACAGGAAATCTTGCTTTTCCTCGTGCGGTCAACTGGTTATATGTACCATTATATAATAAATTTGATCATATAGTCGCCGTTTCTGAAAAGTGTAAAAAAGAACTTATAGACATTCAATGTAAACCTGAAATATCAACTATTTATAATGGAATTGATACAGAAAAAAATGTTCAAAATGACATAAAACGTAAAAGTTTTAGAAAAAAATATGGTATTGAAAAAGACAAAACAGTTGTTCTAACTGTTGCACAACGTACGCCCCGTAAAGGAATATATGATTTTTTGAAATTAGCAAGACAACATCCTAAATTTTGTTTTCTATGGGTTGGAGGTTTTCCATATAACTTATTTTCAAAAGATTACACTAAGATTAAACGAGAAATAGAACAACGTAGTGATAATACAATTTTTCCTGGGTTCATTGAAGATATTACTGATGCATATTCTGCTGCGGATGTTTTTTTTATGCCTTCATATGCAGAAGGACATTCAATTGTAATGTTAGAGGCTTTATCTATGGGACTTCCATTAATTGCTCGTGATGTCGAAGAATTTAGGGAGGCTTTTGGCGATAACCTACTTTATTTTAAGAATATAAAAGAGCTGAATGAGAAAAAATTTGATGAAAAAACCTTAGATACATATAGAAAAAAATCAGATGTTGTCATGAATTATACCATTGAAAAAATGGCACAAGATCATACAAAGCTATATGAAAAAATAATTGATTAATAGGCATAAAGGTTTCTATGGTAGATAAAGAGGATGAATGTTTTTTAATCAAAAGTGATATCTATACGATTTCGAAAGCTAATGATGTGATGCTTTTAAAGCAGATATCTATTAAAAAAAAACCTCTTTCTTACAGTTTTATCGGTGGAATGTGGTATTCAAATGATAGATTTTCGTTAGAAAATGATATTTCTTTACCTTATCCATTTACTACATATTATACGACAAAAATAATTGATGAAACCTTTGATGGAAAACTTTGTAGATCTCTTATTTATGTGAAGATGCCTTTGCTGATCTTGCAATTTGAAGATGAATGTATCTGTATTGAATTTGACCCATTCATCAAACTAAATGATAAGGAGATATTTCCATTTATTTCACTTGTTGAAAATGATGATAATTATATCATATCGTTTTACCTTTTCAATAATTATTGTATCAAAGAAAAAAAAAGTGCCTGGCTAGGATTTGGAAAAAAAAGAGAGATTAATCTTGATTTACAAGCAGGAAATACTTTTCGCTTCTCAATAAAAACAACAAAATATGAAGATTGGACAGATGCAGTGAAATCATTTATCTCCCATAAACTTCCAGAACCATCAAAGCTGCAAAACGTTGAAAATACATTTAAAAAAGGGAAACAAGCATTATGGCGATCTTATGATGCGCTCACCGGTTCATTTCTCCAACTTCCATGGAAACATCAGCCAGGTTTTACTTTTCAGAATTCAAGTCACTCCCTTCTTTCTTATGAAGCAGTTCGTTTAGATTATTTTTCCCAATGGAATCAAACCCAAAATGATAAGGACATTATCGAATGGACTGAGAAATTAAAGAAACATTTTACCAACCCCCATCTTTCAAGGATACCATCAAAACAGGGAGATGGATTGATCTGGTATAATATGACATATCTTAACAAAGAAGGTCTGAGAGGTTTTTTCTATATGGATTGCGGATATGCTGGTTACCCTGGTGGACAAGCAACTATATCATATCATCTTTTAAATTATATTAAAAGAAACCCTGATGATGCATTAAAAAAACGAATTCAGCAAACCTTAAACTATATCATATCAACCCAAAAAAATGATGGCTCTTGGCCTATGGCAATCCGTCATGAAGGCATCATCCGTTTTAGACCTGAAAAACTTGAAGAATACACAACTTTTGGAGGATCTGGGGAAGCGGTTCGTGCATTATTTCTTGCTGCTGAAATATATAAAAACCCTGATTATCAAAAAGCCGCAGAACAAGGCCTTAGCTTTCTTAACAACTCTTATCCTATCTGCCTTCATGGCTTGAGAGATATCGGTATTAATGAACCAGAAGCGTTTTCAGCTGTATCAATCATCCATGCATTTCTTGATGGATATGACCATACAAAAAAAGATGAATATCTTCAACAGGCATTTAATTACGCCTGGTATCTCGCCTCGTGGATGTATACTTTTGATACGAAACAGTGGAAGTTTGCATATACCATTCATCCAATATCTTATTCTATCACTCCGCGTGTTTCGCCCTATGAAACTGTATGGGTTGTCTCTCTTTTTCTTCGATTGAAAAAGTATTCAAAAGACAAGATTTGGAATGATTTAGCAAAGATTTGTTATCAGTCTGTTTTACCTTTTATTTCTCACACAGGCGGTATGTCTGAGGGTGTGTTTCCCATGTATAACTCGACCCTTGAATCAATCCCAATGGAGCAAACATTTGCAACAGTTGAGCTTATGAATGCATCCTATCAGTTTATGGATAAAAAAAGAAAGAAAGAAAAGGGAAAAACAAAGCAATTCAATAATGAACTTTTCAATATGAAAAAAGATAAGCACTTTTTACATATTCATTATGATGATGAACTTGTTTGCTCTTTTGATTCCTCACGAGGTCAAATAACGTTTCTTAAAAAGGTGAAACTTGGAGAACATGGAATCAGCCTTTCATTGAATGGCCCATATACGTTTTATAATAAACTTAAACAAAAAATAATGATGCGGTTACGTGGTTCTATTGGAAAATATGTTCTTGGTGTAAAAGATGTAAAATATGTCTTCACAGGAGTGAAAGCACCAAAAATTCGAAAAACCAAGTATTTTGATTTTTTCTTCAACCATATCAAGTCCCACTCTATTCATTGCATATCAAATACAACGGCAACAATCAATATGAAATCAAAATATCATAAAATTACTTTTACAATTCATGTCAATTCATTAAAAGATAAAATTATCTTATCTATTGATCCCATAGAGATTTCTGTTCTAGATCATGGTCTTGCATGTACTGGCATCTATGTCCCATTGATTGATGCTCCATTAACTATTGTTGATGAACATACTATACATCTGAAAGATTGTGTAATAACCGGTGATTTTTCTTCTGTTGAATCAAAAAATGGTTTAGTTGGAATTGATCGAACACTCCAATGTAATTGGACACATGGAGGCAGTTTTTCTACAAAAATTGATATTATTTTTTAATGTTAAATAATGTTTATTGAAAAAAATAATTTGTAAACCATAAGAATCATAAAGGTATCAGAAAATATCCCTTTTGTGAGTTCAGATACAAAAAAGAAAAAAACCGTTAAAAAATCAATTCTATTCAGTATACTTTTAAGTGTATCAATTATTGTAATCCTTCTTTATTACACAATTAATGATCAAACAATTAATTATCTTAAAAATGGAAACATCAGATATGAGTTCTTTATTGCGGCTGCATGTATCAACATCGTTTACTGGGTACTATGGGGCCTTAGATTAAAGATATTGAGCAATGCAATAGATCAAAATTTTAATATCTCACTTATTGAATCAACTAAGATTGTTCTTGCAAATCTATTTCTTGCAAATATCACTCCTTCCATGGCAGGGGGCGAACCAGTTCGTATTTATTTACTCAACAAAAAAGGTTTAAATGTTGGAGGGGCAACTGCTGCGACCCTTGGCGAACGCCTGCTCGATGCGTTATTCTTCCTTTTCTGCATACCATTTGCGTTTTTTTTCTTTGGTAACTACATCACAAACGATTACCTCAAAATCGGACTTTACATTGCCGTCATTCTGTTCATTCTTTTTGTCATACTATTTATTTATACTATCAGACAACCTGAGAAAATAAAAAAATTCATTATAAAAATCGCCTCATTTTTAAACCGATTTAGAAAAAAAGAAAATCCTTCACCTCACATCCTTAACCGAATTTCAAAGGAAGTTGATAATTTCCATGATAGTATGACTTTTTTTGTTACAAAAGGTAAAAAAAATCTTCTTTTCGCAGGTATAATTACTGCATTATTTTGGATGACAGGTTGGATTATACCTATTTTTCTTCTTATGGGCCTAGGGATTGAACCATTTATCCTGGAATCTTGTGCTGCACAAATCCTTCTTGTTCTTATTGCAATGATGCCGACAACACCTGGAAGTTCAGGTGTTTCAGAAGGAGGAGTAGCGGCTCTTTATGGCGTTTTTATAAATGCATCATTACTTGGAGTATTTGTTTTACTCTTTCGATTTATTACTTATCACATGGGATTGATTGTAGGTGCAATATTTCAATATAAAATTTTCAAATCCGTTGCATCATTTTCAACCGATATGATCTCCACAGATGAACAAAATGAAGATTAACATAGAACTAATCACATTTATTCACCAATATATTTTATATAATAGAACTTTATTCAGCTGTCCATATGAAACAAGCAGAACGTTGTATTTCCTGTGGAAAAGGACTTTTTGAAACTGGGTCAACAACATTCATTTGTCCAACATGCGATAAAGATATTGGCAGATGTGGAAGTTGCAGAGAACAAAATATCAAATACACCTGTCCAAAATGTGGATTTATAGGACCTTAAACAACAAATATAACCGTATTAGGGGGTAAACATCTTATGGGTGAAGTAATAGCATTAATTCGAATTATGCCAGGAAACGTCCTTAGCGACGAAGAAATGCAAGAAATAGAAAATCAAGTAAAGCAAGTGGTTAAAGAACCAGTTCGATTAGGAAAAATTGAAGTTAAAGATATTGCATTTGGATTAAGAGGTCTTGATGTAACTGTTGCAGTTCCTGATTCCGAAGGTGGAATTGATCCAATTGTTGAAACACTTTCAAAAATTAAAAACGCTGAAAGCGTTGAAGTTGTAGATGTGGGAAGAATCTAAGACGCTTTCCCCATTCCTATTTTTTTTCCAATTTGTTTTATTACATTAATTCCTGTTTCTGTTGGATAATATACAGGATAGGTTGAATTGCTTGTATCACCATCTATTAATTCAGCAATGTACATTTTTTTAATGTGCCATTTTACTGTGTGATGATTTAAATCAAGTGCATTAGCGATTTCAAGTAAATGTTTATTTGGATTTTTTATCAAGAATTCCATAATGTTTAATGCATTTTGATTTCGTAGAATAGAGCTTGCTACTGCTTCACGGCGAGATTCAATACCCCCTTCAACAAGGTAAAATACTTTTTTCCCACCTATTGCTCTACTTCGGATAAGATTTGTCTGTTCTAGTTTTCTAAGATGCCAAGCAGCATTGCTAGGTTTTAGATCCAATTCACGAGCTATTTCTCGTAAATGTGAGCCAGGATACTCATCAATATATTCATATAGATTTTTTCGTACACTTGTATCAAGTACATTATCTGGTGTGACATATTTGATTCCACCTGCTGTAAATAATGCTATAATTATTGCTGCTATACCTATTACAACTACTATTGTTTGCGTATCAGAAAAAAGACCTATTTCAGTTTCCTGTTGTGCTGCTACAATAAATGAACAGCAATATAATAATATTATTCCTATAAACAGAAGCGTTAATTTTCTCTTTAATTTCATCTTTATCCCATCCTCAAATGATCCATATATTCCAAAATTGTTAAAGCATGAAAATTTAAAAAGTTACCGATGAGTAAAAAAACCTTTTATTACGTCATTCTCTTTCTCAATTCGTACAAAACCAAAACGTTCAAATTGAACTATTTCCCCATCTTTTAATTTCTTTATAGCTGGTTCCACATTTCCATGGATAACTTGAAGGCTATTTTCATTGAATGTATCATTTTTAAATAAGACCTCAGGTTTGAAGACATCTATTGATAAGGCATCCTTTGATGTCCATTGAATCTTTTTTGATTTTGCTATTAATTCCTCACCAGCATACATACCATAAATCTTATCATTTTTCTTCTGGATTTTCACATTACAAAGATCCTTTAATCGAAATGTATCCCCCACATTTAACGATGCAATATCTTCACGAGGAACATAAAAGGAATCATCAATTAAAACAGATCGAGTTCCTAGGGATTTATCTGTGGGATGAAACGGCATGACAATAGATTTTTTTTGTATACCCGATACAATAAGTTCCACAGGATCAGAAACAAAAAATAATCTTTTTGAAACAGGGTCAATGATTTTTCTATTTTCTGCTTCAACTAATCCAAAGGAAACAATAGACTCTACTTTTGAGATACCTTGAGAAAACACAAATTTCTTAATGGCCTTTGGTACAATACCTCTTTTTTTTAGTCCTCTCAGCGTAGGAAGTCGTACATCATCATATCCTGAAACTGACCCGTTTTCAATAAGAGGAGTTATTTTTCGTTTGGAAACAGGCATTCCTTCAATTGATAATCTAGCAAATTCCATGAGATGTGGTTTTCTTAAACCTAGTTTATCAAGTAAATAAAAATACACTTCATCTCTAAGTTCATATTCCTTTGTTCTAAATGGATGTGTAACCCCACTTATACTATCCTCAACAGCTCCTGCAAAATCATAGGTAGGCCATATATGAAAACGGTCTTTTTGTAATGGATGAGGGGTGGTAATAATTCTAAAAAGAGTAGGGTCACGCATTGCTGTGTTTAAACTTTTCATATCTGCTTTTAATCTAACAATACCATTATCAAGTGTTGAAGATAAAAGTTGTTCCCATTGATCAACATGAATCTCAGAAGGAAGATTTCTACAAGGACAATTCTTCTTTTTCTGACGACCCATTTTAATATTCTCTGCATCACATAAACAGACATAGGCATCAGACTGTTTTAGAAGCTGTAAACATAGCTCATAATGCATCTTTAAATTATCAGAGGTATGATAACTTTTATCCCATTTAATCCCCAGCCATTTCAAATCCTGTTTCTGTGCATCATAAAACTCTACACAGTCTTTCTCAGGATTCGTATCATCAAAACGAAGAATAAATGATCCATCATATTTTTTTGCATATTCATAATCAATGATTGCAGCTTTTGCATGTCCTATATGTAAATAACCATTTGGTTCAGGTGGAAAACGTGTAATCACTTTTTTATCTTCTGCAAATGGAAGATCAGATAGGGAAAAATCCCTTACCTTTTTTTCTTTGATAAGAAGTTCAGGGGCCAGAGTTTCAAGTTCATCTCGCTGTTGATCCTTAGATAAACCATTTACATCATCAACAGTTTTTTTTACAAGAGGTATTATCTCTTTTGGATGAATTCCCTTTTTTTGAAACACCGCAATAACTTTTCCAATTACTGCCTTTAACTGTGCTGATCCTTCAAATTGAACTGCATTTTGCAATGCATATTTTCTTGCTGTTTTCTGTATATTCTTTCTTGCTGTTTTCTGTATATTCTCAGAGGTCATTATCTTAATTCTCACGAGTTATTGCATAGTTTGCAAGTCCGATTAATATTTTTTTTGCATCATTATCTGCTACTTCATCTAATGCTTTAATTGCTTTTGAACTGTAAATGAGTGCCTTTTGCTTTGCATATTCAATTGAACCTGCATCTCTAAATATTGAATACACTTTTTGTATTTCATCTTCTGTTGCATCTCTTTTTCCAAATATCCTATTTAAAACTTTTTTGTTTTCACCTTTTGCATGTGTCAATGCATGAACCGCAATCAATGTTTTCTTTCCATTACGTATATCATTTCCAATGTCCTTTCCTAATGATTCTTCTGTACTGCTCATATCAAGATAATCATCATGTATTTGGAATGCAAGACCTAATGATGTACCGTAAATTGAAAAGGATTGTTGAACCTGTTCTGATGCTTCTGCGGTAAGTGCTCCGCCCTCTGAAGATATACGAAATAACGCAGCGGTCTTTTTCTCTATCATGTTGAGGTATTCTTCTTCTGAAACCAAATGACGTTTCTCAAAATTCATATCAAATTGCTGACCTTCACAAACTTCAATGACCGATCTTAGAAGAAGCTCATATAACCTGCAATATCCGTTCATTTTTTTGGAATATTTTTCAAGTGCTTCAAATGCTTTTGCAAATAGAAGATCCCCTGCAATAATTGCTGTTGGTTCACCATATTCAATATGAACTGTTGGAAGATTCCTTCTAAGATGGGATTTATCCATAATATCATCATGTACCAATGAAAAATTATGAATAAGCTCCACACCAATTGCAAATGGAATCACATCCTTATGACTGCTACCTACTGCTTCACAACAAAGCATTGATAGAACAGGTCGTAATCGTTTGCCACCGGCCATTGGCAGATGACGAGCAGCATCATAAAGATTATCTGGTTTATTTCGAACTAGAAACTGGTTAAGTGATTCATTGAATATATTAGCTCGATTCTGTATTTCTTGTTTTAAATCCATACATCCACCTCAGCACATTTTAATTTTTCAACTGTTTCAGACCCAGTAAGAAACATTGCAGCACGTAATTCCTTTATGATCATATCCATTTCAAAAATTGTGGCCTGTTTACTTTTTGTTGCAGGTTTCAACATGACCTGAGCAACACCTGCTGCATCTGCACCTAATGAAATTGCACGTGCAGCATCTAAACCATTTCTTATGCCACCTGTACTAATAACTGGCATATTCCCTTCTGTTGCTTCACCAACATTTAGAATTGATTTCGGTGTTGAAATCCCCCAATCCCAAAATGTTTTTCCACCACGAGCATGATATCCATCAAAATGCATTTTTGCTCTAAAATGTTCAATAGCTGAAAATGATGTTCCACTAAGACCTCCAACGTCAATAGCTGCAATATTGGTTTCGGCTAATTGCTTTGCAACACCAAACGAAATTCCCGCCCCAGATTCCTTTACAATAATTGGAATATCAATAGCATCAGCAAGTTTTGCTATCTCTTGAAGACAACCTTTAGCATTTGCTTCCCCTTCGAACTGTACAACCTCTTGTAAAAAATTTAGACAAACTGCAATCGCATGAGCATCTATCATATCAACCATCTGATGAATATAATCCATAGTTTTTTTATGACCCCAGATCACTAGTTGAGATGCTCCAATGTTTCCAATACGAAGAGGAACGTCATAGTCTTTGATCACACTATATGTATCTTTTAAATTTTCATTTTTTAATGCCGCTCTTTGTGATCCAACCCCCATTGCAATCTGAAAATCAGCAGCAGCATACGCAAGACGTTCGTTGATATCTTTTGCTAAATGGTATCCGCCAGTCATTGCAGAAATGACAATAGGTGCCTCTAAAGTTTTATTTAAAAGCTTTATTTTGAGATCAATCCCGTTTTTATCAATTTCAGGGAGGGCATTATGTGTCAATATCACATCATCCCAATAATTATGTGAAGCAGCAACATCTTTTTCCAAAGCAATACGGACATGTTCATCTTTTCGAGATTCTATCTGATCCATTTTATTCACCGTTGTATCAAAGTATACTTTGTTTCATTTCCAACAAGAGCATCATATAGACGATCTGGTTTATTACCATTTAGTAGAAGAACATCAACATTATGGTTTGTAATTTGTAATATGGTTTTAATTTTTCCTTGCATTCCACCAGTTACATCCGCATGATCATCAAGTTTTGTGTTTAGAGAATTGAGTTCTTCACTTGAAATATGATCTATAAATGCTGTGTTAGGATTCATTTTTGGATTTTCTTTATATAATCCAAACCTTTTGAAAGATATTTATTATATATTTCTTTTTGAAACTCATTTTCCACATGATTATTCAATGATATTGTTGCATGAGGTGGAATTGATACCGTAGGTAAACCCTGTTTTTGTAAGGATTGTAAAACATAAGTGTTTAATTGTTGTACTTTGGTTTGTGTCATAGAAAAACCAATTCGTTGTTTATCAGATTGAAACCCATTATTGAGATCATGTTTTTTTGCAAGGACATGCCCAAACGATCCTGCTCCATGCACAATGACGTATTCTTTTCCTGCAGAAGCTAATGATTCTGCTAACTTATCCATTATAGATTTCTTAAAAACGGCATTCTTATTGGATTTCTCAGTTATTACACTTCCACCAAATTTAATTAGATACATCATAGAACACATCTGTTATTTGTTATAAAAGATTTTCAGATGTTAAAAACAAAAAATATATTATTTTTTTCGTGACATAAAGGATTTTCCTTTATTTTGTTCTTTAATTAACCATAACGCAATGGGCATTTCATTGTTTAAGACTTGTTTTGAGGAAGAGAATTCTTCAAACGATTTCTCATCATCATTATGTTGATGGCAATCTTCACATATAAAGATATTATTGTCAATCACAATTCCTTGACTGTTTTCAACAGGAGAAAAAGTCGTGTGACACTTATTACAAATTTTTTCTTCCATTATCTCTCACCATTTAACTAAATTATAATACATGACGTAGTATTTATATATTTTTCAATAAAAAATTATTTCTGTAGATGCGGAGCTAAAAATTCTATAATTCATATAAAATGAAAGTTTAATAACATAAATAGCATTTACCATGTAAAAAGGTGGATATTGAAGGATGATGAGCTCATCGGAAGTGAAATTGGGTGAATATTTAAATGGATCTCCTAAAATAGCGTATTTTTCAATGGAGATTGGGATTAATGAACGTATTCCAACATATAGTGGAGGTTTAGGTGTTCTTGCAGGAGACACACTTAAATCCTGTGCAGATCTAAATATTCCTATTGTTGGTGTTACATTACTTTCTGAAAATGGTTATTTCTATCAAAAAATTGATGAACATGGTCAGCAGATAGAACTTCCCTATAAATTCAATGTAGATGATTTTTTGAAACCTCTTCCAACAACTGTAACTGTAAATATCGAGGGGCGAGATGTAATTGTTCGAATCTGGTATTTCACAGTGAAAGGAATTAATGGTTATATTGTTCCTGTGTTCTTTTTAGATACCAATGTTGAAGGAAATGATGAGTGGGATAGAAGTCTTACAAAATATCTTTATGGTGGAGATAATAAATATCGACTTGCACAAGAAATTATTCTTGGAGTTGGTGGAGTACGTGCTATTCATGAATTAGGGTATCAAAATATTGACAAATACCATATGAATGAGGGACATGCTGCATTTGGTACACTTGAATTATTTAAAAAATTCAAAAGTATTGATGCTGTAAGGCAACAATGTGTTTTTACTACACATACACCTGTTGCCGCAGGTCATGATCAATTTGATTTAAACCTTGCAAGATCCATGATTGGAGATCTTCTCCCAGAAGAAATCTTACAGGACATTACTTTTGATAATAGATTGAATATGACACGTCTTGCGTTGTTATTTAGTAATTATGTTAATGGTGTCGCAAAAAAACATGGTGAAGTTTCTCGTTTGATGTTTCCAGGTTATGAAATTAATACTATAACAAATGGTGTAAATACTCAACGTTGGGTATCTGATCCATTTCATAGATTGTTTGATGCACGTATGCCCTGCTGGCAATCTGATCCTTTTGTATTAAGGTCCGCTTTTGGTATTGACAAACAAGAGATATGGAATGCACATATGGAAGCGAAGCGAACACTAATTGACTTTGTAAATAATCGTTATAATATTGGTATGAATTATGATTATTTCACAATGGGATTTGCTCGAAGACAAACACCCTATAAACGTCCTGATCTTCTAATCTCAGATCCTGAACGTTTACGACATATATCTGAAACTGTTGGACCCATTCAAATTATTTATGCTGGAAAGGCTCACCCAAAAGATTACGCCGGAAAAGACATTATTAAAAAAATTATTTCAGCTAAGAATAACATAGGAGGGAATATTAAAATTGTTTACATCCATAATTATGATATCACCATTGGAAAAATGTTAACAGCAGGAGTTGATCTTTGGGTAAATACTCCAAGAAGACCCATGGAAGCATCAGGTACAAGTGGCATGAAGTCAGCACATAATGGCGTTCCTCAATTCAGCACTCTTGATGGCTGGTGGATTGAGGGCAGAATTGAGAATATTACAGGTTGGGCAATTGGTTCTAGAAAATCAAATGAGAAACAATCCGATGATGATGCAGATAGAAAAGATCTTTATGATAAACTTGAAAATGTAATTATCCCAAAATTTTACAATGATCGAGATAATTGGATCCGTACAATGAGAAGTTGCATTGCTATCAATGCATCATTTTTTAATACTAATCGTATGATGCAACAATACGTGTTAAACGCGTATTTCATTTAACTGATATTTCTCTTCAAATAGTGGTCTGAATAAAAGGATATCTTCAACATAGGCACGTAATGGTTCAGCAACACTCCATGCCTGATTGATACAGCCACGAGGTTCAAAAACAGGATCTCCATCAAAAATTTCATGAATGGAACCATCCCATTGTTCACCATAAACATCAAACATTGGTTTTAAAAATTGATTGTATGCATGTTTTCTTGATTGTTCATTATGCCCTTGTGTTTTAATATATGCAGATATGAAAGGTCCTAGTAGCCAAGGCCAGACAATTCCATTATGATATGTTATATCTCGTGGATAATTGCCAAAATATGATCCTTTATATTGTGTATGATCTCTATCTACAGTTCGAGGACCAAACACAGTCAATAACCTATCAAGAACATCAGATACTATATTCTTTTGCATCTCATCATCAATCATCACATGATCCAGTGAGACAAGTAATAGTTTATTAGGTCGACAAGATGTATCTAATGTATCAATAACATCATATTGTTCAGCATATTGAGAAATAAATGATTCTTTTACTTTTTCAGATAGGCTGCCATATTCATTTGATTTACCTAAAATATTTGCAAAAATATCCATAATGCAGAGATCATGATACCAAAGAGCTTGGATTTCAACTGCTTTTTTCGATCTAGGTGTTGGATAATAATCCCCTTGTTTCACATCCATCCAGGTAAGACCTGGGTCATGTGCTATCAGATAGTCATTATCCATATGTATATTGTTAAGAGTGCCATTCTTATAATTGGATATAATAGATTCCATAGTTGGATATAAAATTTTTAAGAAATCAATATCATCAGTGTATTTCATGTATTGAAAAACTCGATCAATAAACCATAGTGATGCATCAACTGTATTGTATGCTGCATCTCCTGTTTTATCATCATAAGTATTTGGTATAATTCCTTTATAGCACGTATCTTGCAGGCATGATAATATATCTTTGGCCATAGGAAAACGCTTTGTTGCAAGTGTTAAACCTGGTAGAGCAATAAGCGTATCTCTTCCCCAATCACTAAACCAATGATACCCTGCAAGTATTGTTGTTCTCTCTGCTTTTTTTACTAGAAACTGGTCACTTGATAATACCAATGGTGCTAAATCTGAGGGTAACTGTGATTGTCTAATCAGGTTTAATTTCCGTTGTTTTTCCTCTTCAAATAATGTTTTTGGATCATTCACTTGATTTTCAAGAGAAAAAATAAGATAATATGTTGATGGTACACTTACCTCTTTTTCAAGATACCCCACATTTAAAACATGATCATCACATGCATCATTTCGTTTTTGATCTTTCTGATATTTTTTATACTCCCATTTATAATCAAGATTGTATTTAAAATTAGAAGCCCAAAGGCTGATTTGTTGATCGTTGTTTGTTGGTGAAAATATTATTTTCTCATCTGTTTGTTGTATTTTAATGTCAAACATTGAAGGATCAGGATGAACCTCATAGAAATGTCGTGATGTCATTATTGGATAATGACGAATAGTTATAGGTTTTTTAGGAAAAACATCATATTTTATTATGGATGTGTTTTGTTGATAGGGCATAAAAAAAGTTTTTTGTAATAAAACATTGTTATTTGTATAGGTTAACATAGGAAATAATGAAAATGAGAATCTTGCATGTGAAGGATTTAACGAATAATTTTCTTTTTCTGAGAGCATCTGATCATAGCAATTTGATACAAACACCCATCTATCAACAGGTGGATTCAGACTTGCGATTAATAATCCATGAAATTTTCTTGTATTGGAATGCATATTAGTAAGCGATGCATATCCTCCAAGACCATTTGTTACAAGCCATTCTCTCATGCTAACAGAACACCTATGTTATTTTCTATAAGAATTATTTTCCAATTGCAGATATAAAGAATCATTTCTTTTAGGGTTTAGGTTTCATGCCCTGTTTGAAATCCTGTAAAATATTCATATAGTTAATGAATCCATCATATGGGCTATCATAATGACTGAAGTAACTATGTACTGCTCCATCTTCAAATCCCTTAGTTGAGATGTAATAAAGATGATCTGAGGTTTGAAGTTTTCTCCATGCCTCTAATTTTTTCTGGTTTTTCTCTTTTTTTATTTGAGGTCCAAGATCTTGTAGCTCCTGGAAACATGCACGTTGCATATCATTACCTAGCCAAGTTGAAACATCTCTATCTTCATCGGCCCAGGAAATCGCCCATGGGACATCAATAGTTCCTCTAGGTTCGTATCGCTCCACTGCCTGTCGTACTGTTACAAAATCCATATGTTCATGGTTTAGCACGTTTTCTGGGAGATGTTTGAGAAATTCAAATATTCCTGTATCTTGCCAGTGATGTTCTCCAAAGGTCTCATAATCCATGAATAAATTAATAAGATCGCCTTGATTTTGAGCCATCCAAGATGAATATTTATCTGCTGTGAGTGGAAACCCAGTCCAACCTTGGGCAGAAAAACGAAATCCTATATCATCACTTAACATGTAATTTCGTAATAAAACCTTGATATCATTATCAACGGCCTTGTAAACATAATTAGGTGAACGCCAATCAAGGATTTTTTTAGCACCTTCTGTGATGATGCCTTTATATCCCATATCTGCAACCTTTTTTGCAATACGATTATCATATATTGCTTCAGTATTTCGAAATACCTTTGGTGTAACATGGAATAAATCTTTCAGCATTGAATTATGTAAATATACTTGCTCCTCAAACTCTGTTAAATCAGTATATAACCCTGAAAGAGAATGAAAATACGTTTCCTCAATGAGATCAACAGCACCAGTTCCAACTAAATCCTTAAAACTATCGATAATTTCTGGAACATGTTTTTGACAATATTCAATAAAAGTCCCTGTTAGACTATATGAAATTCGAAATTTTTTATCATGTTGGTCAATTAAATCTAGTAATAGTTTATTTGTTGGCAGATAACATTTATTTGCCACTTTATGAAATATCTTTTCATTTAACTGATTATCAAAATAGTCAAATGGCGATTCTGTTTTTCCAATATTAAACACAGAAAAACGATTTAATCTCATAGGCTGATGCACTTCAAAATAAAAACATACAGATGTCATTTCATATAACTCCTCGATATACTTGCATGGTTTCGTCTGCTACTCCATCCCATGTGAATAAATCACATTCCTTTTCCCCTTCATCAGAAATCGTTGAATGAAGTACATCATATTTTAACAGCGAGATTATTTTATTTGCCATTTCGTCAACATCCCAGAAATCAACACGAAGACAATTTGTTAACGCTTCTGCAACCCCTGCGGTTTTTGAAACAACAACAGGGGTTCCTGCTGAGATTGCCTCTAGTGCAGTAATACCAAAAGGTTCACTTACAGATGGCATCACATATACACGTGCAATTCTATATATATGTTCTACTTCTTCTTCTGTCAATAGGCCTGTAAACATAATATGTTGAGAAATTCCTAGATCCACAGATTGATTGATAAGTCTAGATAACATTTCTCCTTTTCCAGCAACAACAAATGTAGGTTTTATATCGGAATGATCTAAAATTTTCTTTGCAGCTTTCAAGAAAAATTCAGGTCCTTTTTGGATTGTTAATCTTCCCAAAAACAAAACGATGTCTTGTTTTTCGCCACGGCCAAGACGATACACTGCATTATGAACAACATGTATTTTTTCTTCTGGAATATTATATTTTTCAACCAGTATTCGTTTAGTAAAATTACTCACCGCTATTATGATATCTGCTTTTTCCATTCCCTCTTTTTCAATGTCTATAAACCATTGATTAGGATAAATCCAACCAGATCGATCATATTCTGTTGAGTGAACACTGACAACTAATGGAACACCTAATTTTTCCTTTAATTGTACTCCTGCTTTCATGGTTAACCAATCATGACAATGAATTACATCATATTTTCCATTGACTTTTTTCACGATTAAATCATTATATCTATAAACACTTTCAAAGAAATTTCCTTCAAGTTCAGAATCCTCAGGTCTATCATATGGATAAATAGAAGCTTATACAACTTCAATAATATGAAGGTTCTCTTTATCACTAATTGCTTTTTTATTTGTTTTTGGCATATAAAAGTCTACATCAACATTTTTATCTGCAAGTCCCCTTGTCAACCCATAACAATGAGTGCCAAGCCCACCTGTTTTAAAAGGTGGATATTCCCACCCAATCATTGCAACTTTCATATTCGCCCTATTTTTAAATCAAATAAATCAGGTTCATTATTTATTCATATTTTAATGAATATTTCTGATCTTTATCCATTATAAGTTTATCTTCTCGTGCAAGCCAGCCTAATGCAGTATAAATTTCTTCATCAGGTTCATCAGATAATCTTCTCATTGTTTGGAGATCCGCCTGCTCCCAAATATCTAAAATTTTATAGACTTTTCCAGCAGTAGAACCAATCACATTATCAAGATTTGTTTCATCTAACAAATATTTATTATTTTCTTTCTTTATTTTGTTTTCACGGGCAAGCCATCCAACTGCTGCAAATAAATCCTTATCTGAAAGCTGTGTTTCAGATCTTATATCATCAATTGAAACTTTACCTTGATTTGATATTGTTTGCCAAACCTTTCCTGCATTATCTCCAAATTGGGACGTATTATTCCTCACAAGCATCCTCCGGTTGAAAAATCATAATAATTTTAAGTATTATAAGTTTATCTAAAAAAATAAGACAATATAACATTTTAAAAGACACGGTTTTTTTAAATCCCCCCCTATTCGTCTGTAAATTTATTTAATGATTCAACACATCATTTTTAATTCAAAAAGAATAATATCCATTAAACTTCAAATAAACAATCGTTCTAACTGAAACTGATATAATATAAATATTAAATGGAAAGGTCCACCGCATAGGTGACCTTTCTATTTTGTTGATTTAGGTTCATCGCATAGGTGACTGCATAAACAATATTGAATGTTTTTTTTCAATGCTCTAATTGTGGAGCATCATGGATTTGACCCCTGAAGAAAGTAGAAGAGTTGAAGCAATAAAACGTGTGAATGAAGGTGAAAAACCTGCTGATATTTATCATAGTTTGAA
>NJDG01000052.1 GCA_002254885.1 Thermoplasmatales archaeon ex4572_165 | reverse complement strand
TCAAGAAATGATGATGCAGTAGTTGGAATTGTTGTCGCAATTCTTCTTGTGGGGCTGCTTGTAACAGTCTTTTCAATTGTTCAAACAGTTCAGGTTCCTCAATGGATGGAGGAAATTGAATCAGACCATATGGATACAGTAGCATCTCAATTTGTGGAGTTAAAACATACCATAGATATCCAGCTATATGCTCCCTCTTATTACAATAATATACCAGTTACAACACCAATTACCTTAGGAAGTGGGAATGTGCCATATTTTCTTTCACAGAAATCATCAGGAAACATTCAAATAAAAAATGATACTTTTCAAATTGAGATTGATGGCGATACGGATAAATCATATTCTATTGGGACCATTGAATATACATCTAGTAATTCATATTTCACAGATCAAAAATATATCTATGAAGCAGGCGCAATGATATTGTCTCAATCGCAAGGATCGTTACTTGTTTCAAAACCATTCTTTTCTGTTATAAATAATAATAGTATAAACATTAGTTTGACATTTGTAAATATTCAAAATAATGTTGGTAAGACCTCTGCATATGGATCTAGTACTTGTTCAATTCTCACAAATTACTCGTCAGCTCAAAATCAAACAATTACAAATATGACAAAACTTACCATTACAACAAATTATCCAAATATCTGGAAAGAATCTGTTAACACAACTCTTTCTAGTAAGGGTTTAATTGAAGGTACTGATTATTCCCAATCATTGTCAACCGAGGGAATAATATTTGATTTTGGATCTGCATCAAAAAATGTTAATATTCAGATTGATGAGATAAACATAAATGCTCAAATTTCACCAGGTTGGATACGATAAAAAGAAAAATCTTTTTGTTCATTTAATCGTAACGGCTAAATGCTTCTTGATTTGGATAGACAACAATACCATTATCTGTGATATTTAATGCCACAATTTTTTTATCATGGCTTGCACCACGCATTTTTAATATTTCAACAGCACTTTCTCTAATGTTATGTTTTCTTGAATTGTAAAAAAATATAACACCATCTGCAAGAAAATCTTCTGCTCGATTTCCCTGTGATTCATTATCATGAACCATGGCCTCTGATATTAAAAAATTCGTACTACCTAATGTTTCAAAAAATCGAAATAATTTATCCAGATAAAGCCTATATTTTTGATTCCCACCAATGAATGCTGATGCAATTGCAGTTAAAGAATCAATAACAATAATATCGGGTTTAAATCCTTCTTCACCAATAACAAATGGTTCTAAATCCATTGTATATTGATTTGACTCCTTTGCCATCATTGCTTGAACTGTGTCATCCTTTGAGTTTTCATCATAATATACATCTGAGGTTAGATAACGATTGATTTTTAGATGTCCACTATTCATTAATTGACTAGGATTAAGACCAAATTCATCCATATGTTCAATAAGTCGTTTTTCAGATTCTTCAAAACTGATAAAAAGACAGTTTCTACCTTGTGATGCATGATATGCTAAGGTTTGAAGGCAAAAAATGGTTTTTCCAGATCCAGGACCGCCAGATATTAGCAAGTTCGAACCTTTTGGAATGCCATTTCGCAATAATTTATCAAAACCAGATATACCCGTTTTTATATATTGATCTGGTGACGTTGTGCTATTTTTATTACTGGAAGAAGTATGTTCCAAAATCCTGAGATTGATGCCAACCTCATTGATGTAATCAATCCATGGATAAAACGAACGAAGATTTCGGGCGTATTATGAATTAACATTGCCGATAATGAATCAATGTAAAGAAATTTTTTTCCCTCTACTCGTTCGATCACTTTTTTAAATGCCAACGAAATATTTGTAAGATTATAAACCGCATCAATATAAATCACATTTCCCGCTTGTTCTACCTCAGAAGATTGGCTTTTTGAGATACAATCAATAAAAACAATGTTATCCACATTAATCCCTTTTGCTTCAAACTGTTTCTTTAATGTCAGATATGGTTTGCTTGCAGTTAACACAATACCTACATAGTCTTGTTTATCAACAAGATAATCAATTGATTCCAAAGAAAATTCATTTGCCAGCTCAGAAGGGCTTTCAATTAGAACAACCCAATCCTCTGGAAGTGAACTTAGTTCTTCACCCATATTAATTGATAAATTCATTTTTACCATCCATCTTTTGATATTATATATTCCCATCATTGTAGTTTATTGGAATCGGAATTTTCCTATAGAAAGTAATATTCAATACCATTAAATATATTTCTCATAAAAAAACCAAGAAAATAAAAAATATAATATAACTTAATCTTGATTCCATTTTCTTAGTGAGGAATGTTTACCAGCTATGAAAAATAATAAGAGTATGTTTTTCTAGTGTAAACTACAACATATGAAAACAGCTTCAATTTCAAATTCAGATTTATTAAAAAAACTCATTCAATCTATTTATATTGTCGCAAGTAGACGTACATCATCTCGTTTCGCAGACGATACCATTCTCTCATCGATGGAGGCTCTTGAAGATAAATATGATTTTTTCAAAGGAGTTAAAGTTGAAAAACAAGTAGGTAGTAACAATGAACGAGTTATTCATATTGACAAGCATATGGTTGAACATATCACAAAAGAGAGAATTGGAAAAGCGATTGAATCTCTTATTCGCATGGTCTATGACGAGTTAAGTGATGAAGCAGGCCTTTATTTCATCTCTGAATTTAGAGAATATTCAGACAAGCAAATTGTTCGATCTTTATCTAATACCGGTATTGATTTAGATCAGATTCAACTCGAGCAACATCATGCATATGAGCGAAGGGTTCAAAAGAAAAAAATGAAAGAAGGCGAAAGGAAAGATAACCAATTGGGATATAATTGGGATAAAGTTACATCTTGGCAGCATGAAGAAGGAAGTAAGTTTTGTACATTGTATGATGAGGATGGGAAAGTATTGGATCGGTTAAATCTTGATAATATTATTCAAAATTATGTTCAAACATTATCAGGCGATGATTCTGTTGATCCGGAAAAATTAGAAAAAAAGGTCAGAATTTTTGAAATTGAATATACTCTTCTCAGGCTTATGCATCAACAGGATATGAATGCAAATACTGCAATTAACATTTTAAAGATTAGTATTGATGAATTAAATCATATCATTAAGAAGTTATCAAAAATGGATATGGTTCAATATGTTTCAGAAAATACTTTGGAATTAACTAGTTCAGGTGCTGAATATGTTGAATCGCAAGAAAGGAAATGAAATTTTAGGATAGCAATAAGCGCTCACCCCACGCTCTCCCTCCCTCATGTGATGATAATAACTTATTGCTACCCTTGCTGACATTATATGTTTGCATGGCTATATAAATTTTTTGTTAATATGTTAACATTTTTTCGGTGTAATTTAACAATTATACCGAGATTTGACAATTAGTATAATGTGATAATATTCACATATGAATCGATATTGATATATTAAAAATCAAAAAATTATATATAATGATGAAGAACATAATACTATTAAAATTAAAATGATGTTAATATGAGCACAATTTCAAGTATTACAAAAGAGATTGTAAATAATAATCCATTAATTAATGAAGCATTGTCCCTAGGAATAGTATCTCATGGAAAATTAGCTGAATTTCTAAAGCCTAAACTTGAAGAAATAACAGGTCAAAAGATTAATGACCATACCATTATTATGGCATTACGAAGATATGAAGCGCAATTAATAAAAACTACAGAAAGAGAAGAGCGGAAGTTATTCAATGAAATAAATATCAAAACTGATATTTCCTACCTTCATCTTAGAAATTCACAATCAACTCTGAACCAAATACTTAATTTTCATTCAAAAATTGATTTACAAAAAGGAGAAATTTATCATATAACACAAGACCCTGATGAGATTACTATTATTACCAACAACTCAATTATGAAACAAATCATGGAAACTATTGAAGAACAAGATATGATTGCTCTACATATCAACATGGTTATGATTATTTTAAAATATTCAAAAGATCATACAAATTCTCAAGAGATGTTTCAAAAAATCTCCTGGAAATTAACAAGAAATGACATTAAAATAACAACATGGATTCATAAATCAAACGAATTAATTCTTATTTTAAATGAAAATGATGTCATACCAACATATAACACACTTTTTAAATTTAAAAACACTATTGAGATCACCTCAGACACCCGTAAAAAAGGAAAAATTAAAATCATTTCATCATCAAAGGGTGAAAAGACTGAAAAATAAAATCAGATCGATCATTTTATTTTTTGCTAATAATTGCAAAAGGAATTTCAAAACAGATATTATCATCAGTTCTAAATGTTTTTACACTAAAAGCAATGGGATCAATAACTATTGCTGCATGATATTTTTCGTTAAACATTCTCTTTTGAGTAAGCATATCAATTTCAGACATAAAACATGAAAAACCTGGATGTGAATGATACCAACCAAGAATGATATAATCATATGATATTTCATCAAGTTGATGAAATAGCTTATCAAATGCATCTCTACGAAATCGTACCGATATAGGAGTTGACTCAAGATCGCTGGTTACAACATCATCAACAATAGAAAAAATACTATCATTGGATTTTTGGATTCTGCCTATTAAAAACCCCATTGCCTCCAATCCTTTTTGAGATACTTTAACACAATGTAAGTACATTTTTCTAAATGCTTCTTCCGAAATATAAAAATTTAAATCAGTAATTAGCATCCTTTCGACTAATTTTTCTTTGTTAGTACTAATTGGATAAAGTCCTTTAAATGCTGTTTTTTCAAATTTGGATTGGATGAATTCTTTCATCTCCTCCTCAGTGGTTTCTCCAGGGACATATTTGAATGATATTTCAGTGGGTGGTTTTGATTCTTGGGTTGTTTTCTTAATTTCGTCAACAATTCTAATCTTCATTGCAAGCCCTCTGAATCATCTACAATTCTAATTGATTTTCTTTTTTGAGGATGGATTTTAGGTGGACCATATTCATGTTTATTGAAATATTCAGCAGCACGTGTGCAACCTTGGTTAACATATGGATTATCTGGATTTGGATTTGCAAGTAGCGATTCAAGACCCTTGATAAATGAAACAAGATTTGAAGAAAAACTCCATTCCCTCAGCAACTTTGTACATACATATCCCCCATCCATAGGATCCATGATATTTGGATGAAATATTGTACTTTGCCATCGTACGATTGGCGTTTGATATGGATACTCCTCAGTAATGATTATTTTTAATGAATGTGTAAATTTTGTCTCTACAACCCCTTCATTCATATATGGTCCAGGGGAATCAACAAGATTTAAAAGGATGTTTACAGGAAATTTTTCAAATTTTATATCAGAAACAGTTATTGTGTGTTTGAATGTTCGAGAGCATTCATGTAACTCATTTTTTAATCTTGTAATCAAAAGATCTCTTGGTAAGCTCAGACCATATCACCTTATCCTCCCTCAGGATCTGGGATAAGCTCCAGCACATCGTATTGTTGAATCTCGGATTCATCAAGAGACATATGTCCATGTAATATTCTCTTTCCATACCTAATTACATATGCGCCAGGGTCTTTCTTCCAATAATCCGCTGCTGTTTCAATTATGTCCTCGATGGTGTTATCCACCTCAAGGTCTAATTTAATTTTATTACCGGTTTCTGCATCTTTCACTGATATTTGCATGATTTCCTCCTTATTATTAACAATATTATTCTCTATATTAAATTAACTATCATCCTTATGATGACAACATTTTGGATTTATTGGAATTTCAAGAATTTCTGAGACGTTTCTATTGGCATCAAAATAAAATATATTTCTAATGACCTGATCCCATTGTTTGTGTACAATTTTTAGTAGCTCTAATACTTGAAAAGACGCGATAATACTTGTTGTGTTTATGTCACTTGCAAGTTTTGGTTCAAAAAATGAAACATCTCTACCAGTACAGCTTAATCTCATTTCTCTAATCTTATTATGAGTCTTATTCATTGCACATTCTAGACAGCTTGTTTTTGGTGGAAGTACAACTTGAACTTTTCCAATTAATCCATTCGTCCCCCCATCAATATATGGTATACTGTTATGATAACAGTGGGCATTAACATGAAGTCTTGCAGAAATATTATCTAAACATCCTAAAACAATATCAAACGAAGGAATGAATTCTTCTGAAAGATTCTCAATAGCCTCTACATACGTTTTAATTTTGCTTTCTGGCTCAATCATTGATATTTTTTTTGCAATGACTTCTGCCTTCATTTTTTTTTCTTCTGCATCAGTTTCGCTAAAAAAGATACATCGATTTAGATTTGATCGAACAATATAATCCATATCAACAATTGAAATATTTCTAAAACCTGTCAATATCAGGTTTTTACATACCTCATTACCTATTGCTCCTGCACCAACAACAAGAACACGGCTTTTAGAAACACGTTCTAAATCAAACCACTCCAATCTTTTAGATCTTTCATATTTATCAGAATCAATCTGATTAAGAGATATTGCATCATCATTCCTTTTCATTTTCCACCTTAGTATAAACCCTAGAACA
>NJDG01000004.1 GCA_002254885.1 Thermoplasmatales archaeon ex4572_165 | reverse complement strand
TAGTAAAATAAAATATTTTTTTAAAATATCCAGAAAATGTGGGTTGGATTATAAGTGAATAATGATTCATTGAAATATATTTCATGTATTATGATTGATATTGGTCATTATATAATATGAAAATGGCCAGATGTGACCAGTTAAAATAAAAAATGAATGCAAAAAGAAGGATGATGTGAAGAAAAATAGTTGTCAAAAATTGAATAAGTAAAATTTTATATGATCCACATCTTAATGTTTGTTATACAATCTAATTTAATGATCCCATGATTTCTTGCTCTATGATTTGTGTAGAAGTACGAATTACTGAGGGGTGACATTGTATTTTATTTGTCAAATCATATAATTTGTCAAGTGAAGTTGTATTTACATAAATAATTAGATCATGTTTTCCCGATACGACAGAAATTGATTTTAAATTATCAATACTTTTGATTTGTTCCATAGTTTCATGAATTTTTCCATTTTGTTTTACAGTTGTCAATACATATGCTGAGATCATTCAATAAATCCATCCTTTTTTTCTCCCGTACTAAAAATTAGATATAAAAATCTTTTCTATGTAAAAATTGTATTTGAATAAATTATTAAAAAATAAAGATTTTGAATATAATAAAAAATATAAACCTTATTGTTATAATATGATATATTGGATGGTATAAAGGAAACAGAGGGTATGTACAAAATTATTAGTTTTATTTTAATTTCTTTTCTAATATTTACACAATCTTTTTCAGGATGTATTGATCTGGATGACACATTAAATTTTTTTGATAAAGAATTGAGACGAGCAGAACCCTATTTAAAAGAAATTGTTTTTGATGATCCAACACTTCAAACTTATGCACTTTCGGTGTGTAATGATTATGGCAGTTCAGATAAAGAATCTATTATTACTGCTCTGTATCGCCATATTGTAGAAGATTTTTCATATATCTCAGATCCTGAAAACGAGGAACTTATCAGATCGCCAAAACAAACCATTCAATTGAAAGGAGGTGACTGTGAAGACTTATCAATTCTACTAATGTCCCTTTTGGAAAACATGGGTATTAAAACATATCTTGTTTTAACAGAGGAACATGCTTATGCTCTTGCTTACGATGTCAATATCAGTAATCTTTGGCAATATGTAGAACAAGAGCTTGTCCAACAAGTTGAACAGGATTCAGGAGAAACAATATGGCAACATTATCATCAAACATTTACTTTACAAAAACATAGAAATTGGTATTATGGTGGAAATGGAGAGTTATTGGCTGAAAGTGAAAGTTTTGACTATTTAGAAATTATTTATAATGTTTCATCAAAACAACCAATTGATATGTATATTGTTCCAACTAAAGATGATTTTGATGATTTCACAAAGGATAATGATTTCACAAATTTCCCACATCATCAATATATAAAAGAAACACAGATGAATGGTAATTGCAGCAATATGAAAAACTATGGGGGAATCATTCTGAGTAATCCACGATGGCTTGACGCACAAGTAACCGTTAATCTTACTTTTTATTCTCATCCATCTTTTTATAAACTTTTTGAAAACAAGACAATACGAACCTATTTTGTTAAAGAAAAACACTGTGTGGTTCTTGAACCTACGGCGGGAGAGTATGGATACCCAGGATATGATGCAAATGTTACTGGAACAAAAACTGCAATAGATCCTGTTACAAAAGATTACTTCTATTTAGATTAATTATAAATTATCGTACTATTATAACATTATTGATATAAAAAAATAAGAAGTTGAGATGTATTTACATCTCAACAATTTTCACATGTGCAATAGCCCATCCAGCGTTATGAGGGACCATCCATTGCATTTTTAATAATTGATTTTCCCTATCAATTTTATAAAGACCTGTTAATTTTGTTTCAGATCCATCTTCTTTTATTATCTTTCCATTAAAATATCCTTTTTTCATTATACCAACAAGTTGTTGTTTTTCATCATCACCTGTTTTATTGAAGAGTCCTTTGAAAACGCCAACTCGTATACCATTTTGGGTTGTTCTGAGTGTGATTCTTCCACCCCAATATCCATTAAATTCTCTATCGGTCCCATTACCCCATTTACCTCGGATCCTTAGATATTTTTTCAAACATTTATCCGAATCAGTAAACTCTGGAAGATCTGTTGTTTCATCTTCAGATATATATTCTTCATCATCAACAGACGAAATCTCTTCATCATATGCCTCTAAAAGTTCAGCATCAATGTCTGCAAAAGGTGAAACATCAACATACTCGAGGTATTCTCCATTTTCCACGGTTTGGTTATTCAATACGTCTTCTGCAAGTACCAGCGTTGGGATGAGTGCAGCAATAACTACAACCACCATTCCTATTGTGTAGATTTTTTTCATGTTCTATCACTTCATCCCTCCTTTTTGTCATTTTTTTTATATATGCATTTACCAAAATTTATACCAAAAGAGGCCAAAATGATACCCAAATTCAACCTAAATCATGCTTATTCGTTACTTAGATGAAAGAGGATAACAAGGGCAATGGTTTCAAAAAAATTAGCAATGATGGAAAATATTGCTGATTGATATGTTAATAAAATATTATATATTCCTAGCCTGGGCCCAATGGACATAATTGAGATTAATATATTAAGAATTGGAAGACTTAAAAGTGATTGAATAAAAAGGACAAGGAGAAACACGATTAAACCCAGAAGAAATGGGGACTGTGTGTTTTTGAAATCCTTTTTATAACTCCATAGCAATCCAGCAATAAGACTTAGATTAATACTAATAAAAATTGTTTCAAAAATAAAATTTGTTGAAAAACCATGCCAAATGTCCTGATACTGATCAATACCTCCAATGCGCCTATGGAGGATACTCAGGCTACCAAATGAGAGGATGAGGCCAACAATAACTCCAATGACAAGAAAAACAAAGAGCATCATGATTGTTTTTGTTTTAGGATCATATTTTTCCATTATTTTACCCATTGTATATTACTCTCCTATTTCTACTACTTCTTTTTTTTCCCAATTTTTCCCCAAATCTCATGAAAAAATTCCTCATTTTTTTCTAATAAATCAGATGGAAAATACATTATGCCATACCCTGAACCAGTGTGGGTGATAAGATTATTTTTTTCCAGAACTTGAATATGATGTCGAACTGTTTTATAATCAAGATTAACTTTTTTTGAAAGTTCATTGGCATTATATGGCTGTGCCCATAGGGCTTCAAGAATTCTCCCACGGTTAAACCCACCAGAAGAACCACTGAGTAACCACCAGAGAAGTCGTTTTACACCGTGCATGCCATACAACCTTTAAATATAGAAAATAGCAATATGTTATAAATCATTTGTTTTTTTAAAATAACAAGTTCGGCATAAGTCGTAAAATACCATCTAAAATAATATAAATACCTTCATTTCTTAAAAAATAAGGTGATTTGGAAGAAATGAAAAAAATGATATTTGTCAATTTAGTATCTCTAATTATTATCACTTTAATATTAATACAACCTGTATCCTCAAACATATCTTGTTCACAGAACGAAATAATCATTGTGGATAATGAAGGAGATGGTGATTATCAAACCATACAACAAGCAATAGATAATGCAAATTCGGGCGATATAATCCAAATATATAGTGGAATTTACAATGAGAAACTAATCATTCAAAAAGAAAGAATCACACTTAAAGGAATTGATCATGAATTGGGAGCTGGAACTGATACTGAATATCCAATCATCAATGGAGATCAGATTGGAAATGTTATCGAAATATATGGAAAACATTGTCAAATAACATCATGTATCATCCAAAATAGTGGACATGGTATTTTTGATGCAGGAATTTTCATTCTTTCAAATGAAGTAATAATATCTACAAATGGAATTGTTAGTAATCAGTATGGTATTCTTGTAAATAATTGTACTGAAAACATTATAGAAAATAATTACATTCTTTCAAACACTATGGATGGGATATACCTTCTTTTCACAGAAGAAAACATCATTTCAAATAATATCATTAGGGAAAATGGTTTCCAAGGAATGTTTATGTATGAGGCAAATAAAAATACCATAACTGAAAACACTTTTTCACTGAATGGTAAAGATGGTATTCATCTAAGGAATACCTGTATGAACAATGAAATAACAAAAAACATAATTCATTCAAATAGTATCGATGGAATAAAAATAATGGATTCAAATGTTTATTATAATAATTTAAACAATAATGAAATTTATTCAAATGGCTGGAATGGGGTTCATATTGTCAATGGACAATCAAATATCATATCCGATAATATGATTTATTTAAACTTATTAAATGGAATTCAAATTGGAAACGCAGATAACAATAGAATCATACGAAATACCATCCAAGACAATAAAGAAGAAGGCATTGTCTTTTTGTTCTCAGGATCTCAAAATAATCAAATATACTATAATAATATAATTAATGATAATGCATTTGATGGTGGAAAAAACATATGGGATGATGGAAGAGATGCCGGGGGAAACTACTGGTCATATTACAAGGGGTTAGATGTGGATGGAGATGGCATTGGCGATACACCTTATATTATTGAGGGAATGGGAAATATGGATAATACACCATTCATTGACCCTTTATATCCGCCTCAAACTCCAAGTCAACCAAGAGGGCCTACAATTGGAGTACCCGGAACAAGTTACACATATAGAACAACTTCATCAGATAATCTGCACAATAAGATACAATATGGGTGGGATTGGAATGGAGATGATGTTGTGGATGAATGGACTTTTTTTTATTCACCTGAAGAACCATGTGAAACATCTTATATTTGGAATCAAAATGGAACATATCAAATAAAAGTGAAAGCAATGGATGATCAGGGTTTTCAAAGTGATTGGTCACAACCATTATCAATTACGATGCCAAAAGATCCAAAAAACAAAATAGACATTATAGGAAATTTCATATTCAACTTTTGTCAACAGATTCTATATCGTATTTATGCTATAATTGTGGCTGACCAACAACCAAATATTGCAAAATACTAGTAATCAAAAAGACATTTGTTCAATGAAAATCCCGGATTTCTATGCAAGGAATACTGTTTTAAGCACTCTGCGATCTAGAATTGGAATTATTAGTCAGCCTCAATTTTATATGCATTATAATAGAATATGTCTGAATTCAATTTCTAAATGAAAAGATATTTCCAAAGATATTACTTATGGACCTTTCTATGATTAATTTAACAATATTGTTAAAAAACCGATTTAAAGCATAATTAGTAACATTTGACATAAAATCTGAGAATTTGCTTTCATGTATATGAATTGTAATTGTTTCAATATCCGAATTTCCATCTTCATCAGTTACGTTAAGTGATACTTGATAGATTCCAGGAATCCAGAATATGTGGGAGGGATTCTGTTCAGTACTTTCCTTGTTTTTTGGAAGAAATCCATCATCAAAAAACCAATGATATGAATGATTACCATTATCGCTATCTAAACAATCACCATAGAAGTTTATTTTCTTTGGTGCTTTTCCGCTGATACTACTAGATGTTAGAATGGCATGAGGAATGTATTTTTCAATAACATTGATCTCAATGGATGTTGTTACTTCAATTCTATTATCAAATGAAACAGTTAGCCAAACATAATATGATCCTGTTTCATTAAACCAGTGTATTGGATTTTGGATGTCTGATGTTGAACCATCTCCAAAATCCCAGTGGTATGAAGAGATCTTACGTTCAAGATCATATGCATTTCCTGAAAAATTAATCAATAATGGAGATTTTCCAACGGTTTTATTAGTAGTTATTGATGCAATAGGTTTCTGATAATTTACAACATCGATTTCAATAGTATCGCTTGATTTTGCTCCTGCATTGTCCCATACCGTAATTGTTGCAAAAAAGGTTCCTTGTTTAGAATATGTATGTCTAATCATTTCTTTATCTGATTCCGAACCATCTCCAAAATCCCATAGAACTTTTTTTATATCTCCATCTTGATCATTATGAAAGCAAGAAAATGAAATAATTAATGGTGCAGTTCCATATGAAACATCTGCTTGTGCTTCTACAACAGGAATAATATTTTCTTTGAATGATTGACCAATAGTTTATTTTCCATATGCCCTCGCCATTGAATCTTGATAATCAAAATATAATAATATCATATAAATATTTTGAATATATTAAAAACAAATTAAAAATAATAAAATCTTTTGGAGGTTAAAATTTTATTCAAAATTAACTTATAATACAATTGATTTCTTCAAGATTATTTACATTATTAACAAATAAATATGGAAAAGTTTATATTGATAATCTCATAATAACTAATATTGTTGTGAAAAAATGAAAAAAACAATACTAATTGGTCTAAGTTTATCTTTATTTGCAATTCTTCTAATACCATCTGTTCCTGCAGTAGAATTATCCTTGGTTAAAGATGAACAAATAAAGACAATTACTGAACAATTTTCAATAATTAGTCAAATCAGTGATTTTCATGAAAACGATCTTTTAGATAAACAAACAACAGATACTTTCAATTTATATTTTGAAGAAATAATCAATAATTTTGAAAAAAAAATATTTGAATCTGATGCTGACGTTGGAAATGATGAGGGCGGTGAACCACGATTTTTCCCGTTTCTAGGGATTTTTATTTATCTAGCGATTGCTTATGTTCTTCTTGCCATTAGTGTAATTGTCCTAAGGTTCATTGGAGGCGGAATTAGAGGCATCTTTCAAGGGATTAAATTAAAAATTCTACAGTTCATAGGTTCTATTATTTCTATTGTAAGTTTTATTATAACTCTTGCTTTAAATATTGTAAAAGGTGCATTATCAACAGGCCTTAAAGTTGGAACATTTATTCTTGATGTTATTCTACTTATCTTTACTGGTATTTTTACAGTATTACTAATATTAATTCAAGGTATTGGAAATATTATTGCAGATATATGGAATGGAATTGGAACAATACTACAATTTATTTTGGAGATTATTAGTGTAATCATTGAGACAATATTTCCCAACATAGGTGTTAATTAACAATAAGAAATAATTAAATGGCTTTCATTGAAATAAAATATTTATTTTTTCTCAGTTGATTTCTTCTTTTTTAGATATGGGACATTTGTTCTCTTATTATAACTGATTTCATACTGTTTAGGCTTAGTACAAGGAGTTCCTTTTTCCGAAGATCCCTTACTAAAATAATATAATGTTTGCATTGTATCATTGCGCATCTTTATCTGTTGTTTATTAAGAATATAGTCACCAATCTGTAAGAACTCAGGTTCTAAATCTTCTATTTCATCCTTTGATGTTTCTAATGGTATAAAAATAGATATGACATGTGACATTAATAGATACATAAGTGCGACTAATGATGCAGTAAATAAGAGATAATAAATTAAAATATTTTCTTGATAATATAAAACCGAGGAAAGATTATAAATTAATGAAAATGTGAAGAATCCAACTATAGTATAGTATGAACCGCGCTTTTGATTCAAGAACCCATATGGAATAATTCCTAGAATAATAAAATTTAAGATAAGTTCAAGACTAAATAGAATCGAAAAAAATGATATTGAAGTTAATTCTTCAATTTGTCCATTGACAAAACCAAAGAAGAAAACATGGAATAATAGGTTTATAAAACTCAACAATAATAATAGAATCATTGGTCCTAAGATACTTTTTGAACTTGATGATAATGTTTCTTTTACCATAAAACCACCCATATAATGGTAAATAGATTTAACCATAAAAACCTTCCTTTCAATAACATAAAAATTAATGAATTTAAAACCAGAGATAAAAAATGAAAGTACGATTAGAGTTTCTTTGCAGGAATCCCTACATACATATTTCCTGAGATTAATCGTTGTTTTTTGGTTACAAGGGCACCGGCAGCAACTGTTACATTATCTTCAATGATTGCACCAGGCATGATAATTGCTCCTGCACCAATCACACAATTATTTCCAATTGATACTGGATCTATAAGTATAGTTCCTTTTTCAAAATTATGTATATGGCCATAAATGATTGCATATTCGCCCATTGTTGAATTCTTTCCAAACGATGTAACACAAGGATCTTTAATTACTCCACCAACTAGTGTATTTTTTCCAATTTTCATCCCCAATAATCGAAAATATGTATTTTTTAATCGACCAATTGGAATAATTTCTAGAATTTTTCGAATTGGTGTATATATTGATACTATAATCATCCATTTTAAAACATTTTTTTCATGAGTTGAATATGGATAAGAACCAGGCATGTAATAAATATTAAATATTTTGATTATTAAACCTGAGAGGAATATTTGAGATAGCAGTAAAATAGATATTCCAAAATAAACAATAAATGGGAGAAGTAAAAGGGTCCAGTTAATGAAAGTAAAAGGAATAAAAATTTTTATGAATAAACAATAAAATATTATGGGAATAAATCCAATTGAAAATATTATTATGCTTGAAAGTGGTATTATAAGGTAGGATAACAGGAATTTTTCTTCATTGTTGTGATCCTTTTTTTGTGTTGTCATCAAAAAAATAACATCTAAAAGGAAGTAATAAAATTAATGATTTAATTAGAATTATTGAAGAGAATAAATGTGTTAGAATGTTATAATTTTAATTTTTTGTAGAATAACAACATTTATAATTCATAATGACCATAATTTATTTGGACAAATGAGTAATGCACAATGGGGACAAAAAAATTAATTTCAATAATGCTTGTATTATTAATGTTTTCATCAATTTCTCAAATTGGAATTGCAACTCAGAAAACAAATCCACAATTAAAAGATTCAATTAAAGAAAAACTTGATCTTATACAAGATGCAATTAACGATAAAAAAGCAGATTGGGTTGCTGGTCATAATAATATTTTTACAGATAAAATAGATTTTATTGAAGAGTTTCTTGGATGCAATCTCAATGAAAGTGAGATTATTAATCAAGATGAACCAATTTCAACTTCTGATCTTCCAGCATCTTATGATTGGAGGAATGTTGATGGATTGAACTATGTAACTTCAATAAAAAATCAAGCAAGTTGTGGAAGTTGTGTGGGATTTGCAACTATTGGTGCATTAGAGGCTGTTGTTCAAATTGAGGCAGGAGAAATTTTTGATTGTGATTTATCAGAATCACATTTATTTTTTTGTGGTGGAGGTTCTTGTGGTGGAGGATGGTTTCCAGAAGAAGCTACTGATTTTGTGGAAAATGTAGGAGTAGTTGATGAACTCTGTTTTCCATATAGTTCTTATGATTTAAACTGTGATCAAAAACAATCAAATTGGAAATCGCGAGTAATTAAAGCAAAAAATACTGGATCTACCTCAGAAAATCAAAATATAAAAGATGCATTAATTACATATGGACCTCTTTTAACAACATTTAAAGTTTATGATGATTTCAGTAGTTATAATGGGGGCATCTATGAGCACGTATGGGGAAATCAAGTTGGAGGCCATGCAGTAGTAATCATTGGTTATAATGATGATCCGGGATATTGGATATGTAAAAATAGTTGGGGTGAAGGTTGGGGTGAAGACGGATTCTTCAATATTAAATATAGAGAATGTAAAATAGATAAAAAGGTATATTTCTTTGATCAAATAATTGGAAATATTCAACCCTCAAAACCTAAAATCATTCAACCAATAAATGGGGAAAATTCTCTTGATACAGATATTACTCTTCAATGGGATCAAAGTTATGATATTGATGGAGATTTTATTTCATACGCTGTTTATTTAAATGAAGGTCATAAAATTGATTTAGATTCAGAACCAATTGTATCAGGACTAGCAACAAATTCATATGAAATCAATAAATTAAAAAAAGACACAATTTATTCATGGCAAGTTGTTTCAGAAGATGCACAAGGATCTCAACATAGCGTTGGAAAAAATTTATTTTTCACTCGATCGCCATTTGCGCCAATAATATCAGGCCCTAAACAAATTAAAAATGATAAATCCTATACATATATTGCCTCAACTGAGGATACTGATGGATCAGAATACTATTGGTTTTTTCAATGGGGTGATGATGAAAATTCAGGTTGGCTAGGCCCATATAATTCAGGTGAAAAAGTAAGTGCGAGCCATACTTGGAGCGATGATGGAGATTATACTATTAAAGTTAGATATAAAGAAGATGGTATTGAAAGTGATGTGGGTTCGATAGAGATAAGCAACACAAAAACTAGAACGGGTTTTTTTAATTTCATTTGTGAGTTTTTAAATCACAATTTACTAAAATATTTTTTTCCACAACAATTATTTTTATAATTTGGCAGATTTCCATAAAATAGAACAATTCAATATAATAAATAACATAATTAAAAATTTAAAAAGTATATGCATTATTTTTTATAATAATGATAATTTAAAAACTATTGAACTTTTTGGATGTAATCACAAATACGATAATTTTTTTTTACGATTCGTTTAAATTTTTAATAAAAGCCTTCATATAATATGTATCATAATTATAGCTGTGGTAATAATTAGTAGTGGAATCATATGTAATGTCAAGAAAAATATTAATTGTTTATTATTACATTTATATATTTCCCTTCTTGTTTTCATATACGCCCCTCCACTCTAATTATATTACCAATATAATCAAAATTATAAATATCATTATCTATAATAAAATTATGATTTTAAAAAACAATAAAATTTAAAGATAAAAATGATTGAATAAGCTTACTTTTTGGATGTAATTACAAAAAGATTATATTTTTTTACGATTCGTTTTAATTTTTAATGAAAGCCTTCATATATTTCTTAATATCATTGTGTGTTAATACTAACGGTAATAATGATGTAGTGGATTAATATGTTTACAAATATTAAGGCTAATATTCCTAACATTGTAATATTTCCTTTCTTGTTTTCATGTTTACCCCGCCACTACAACAATATTACCAAAAAAATAGGGGGTCATAAATGACAAAAAAAAGAAATTTTAATATGAAAAAAGTTATAATGTTAGGCGTAGTAATGATGCTTTGTTTAACGGCAATTCAATTTGGAACAGCATCAGAAGAAATAAATGAAAATGATTTAACGATAAAAAAGTTAAATTCAGTTAGGCAACATAGAGAAGTATCATTAAAATCTGAAAAATTAACAAAAGAAAAACATATTCAAAATGATTACAACTCAATTGCAATTAATGGTAACATGCCAATTATGATCACAGAATCTGATTGTCAAAACCCTGTTATTGCAACAGATGGAAATAATATTCTTGTAATGGCCGAGGAATATCAAGGCTCAATGTCATCTGATTTAATAATGACTTATTCATCAGATGCTGGAAATACCTGGTCAGATTTATCTGGTTTTATAACAGAAGATATATTTGAGGAAAAAGCATCAATTGATTATTGTCACAATGGTGAATTTCAGGCATATGGTACATATTTACCAGATCCAATGGTTGGAACATTATCTTTAATTCATTTTCCAAGTATGATTGATCCAGAAATGGCCTATAAAGATTCAGAAGGTTGGACAATGTGGTCTCTTGATCTTTCAACGTTTAATGATTTTTATAGTATAGATGTTGCAGGATATCCTCATGGATCAATTGCACCGGCACCAGATTTCCATGGTGTCGTAACAGTGATTGGCAATAATGAAGATGGTGAAACAATAGAAAATTTTTATGAGACTGAAGGTAATGGGATAGGTGCATGTTTTTTATCATTTGTAGGGGATTTAGGAGATAAAATATCTATAGATATTGACATTTCAACAGCAACATATTATGAGGCAATGGAGCTGAGTAATGAACCAGACATGATTGAAGATGGAGTATTTTTAGAATCATGTTGGGTTGAGCCTGGAAATGAAAACTGGTGGGAAAATGATTGGCCAGTATTTATTTTTGAAGGAGCACATAATCCTGATATCGTTGCAGGTGGTGGTAGTTGTTATTGTGTCTGTGAAGTTGGAAATGACATCGTATGTTATTATTCAAATGATAATGGTGCAAATTTCCAATCAAAAACTATAGCAAGTAATGGAAAATATCCTGCTGTTTCAATAATAGATAACACTGTAATTTGTTCATTTACTCGAGATAATAACATTTTTACAGTTGTTTCAAAAGATAATGGAAATACGTGGGAAGAAACAAAGATAAATGATGTAAGTGGAAGTGCAATTGAGCAGATGCAATGTACTGATGTTTCAGGTTCAAATGTGGTCTGGACCGATGATAGAAATGGTAACTATGGAGTATACATTAGTAGTGCAGCAGAAGTAGAATTCCCAATAGTAGAAATTCAAAGTATTTCTGGAGGTTTTGGTCTTTCTGCAAACATTATAAACTCTGGTACCGCTGATGCAAATGACATTGATTGGAGTATAGCTTTTGATGGTGGCGTTTTTATTGGCGGTGAAACATCTGGAACAATTCAAACTCTTGCAGCAGGAGAAAGCACAACTGTTAAAACTGGATTAGTTTTTGGAGTTGGAAAGACTGATATAACAATATCTGTTGGTTCTGCATCTGAACAAAGATCTGGAAATGTTTTTCTATTTTTTGTACTAGGGATATAATAATTATCCCACATCTTCTTTTTTTTATTTTCAACATAATAATGAACCATATTGGGAAAATAATTAATATAATTTGAATGAAACAACAAAAAAATAAAAAATTTTTACTGTTTGTTTAAAGATTCAATAAAAGCGTTCATATATTTGTTATTATGATTATAATATAATAATATTGGTAATAATCATGTAGTGGATTATATGTATATGCAAGATGTCAGACATAGTATCAAGTCATAGAAATTTCGCTTTCTTGTTTTTATATTTACCCGGCCACTACAAAAATATTACCAGAAAAATTAGGGGGTAAAAAATAAATGAAAAGAAAACAAATTGGAAAATGGGCTATATCATTATTAATCATTGGATTAATGATAACAAGTACTCTTGTAATGCCCGCAGAAGAGGCAGAAAATAACGAATTTGCAAAAACATATGAAAAACTTGAAGTAAAAAAGGTTACCAATAAGTTTTCATTTGTATCAGATTCATTGGAACTAAATAAAATAACAAAAGCATCATATTTACCAAGAGAAATAAAAAATCAAATTGGTATTGATCTTCCTATACTGGGTCTTGAAGGAATGGATGTATTAAATCCACATTTAGCAACAGACGGTGGAGGAAATATTTTGTTAGCTGGTGAAGGTTATGAAAGTTCATTTAATTCTGATATTTATTTTAGATCATCAATAGATGGTGGACAATCTTGGTTACCCGAAGATGGTACAATCTGGTTTGATCTTGCTAGTGGAGGCATAATTCCTGAAAAACCGGTTGTAGATTATTCAGGTGATTTAGGGGCTATTGGATCATTTTTACGATTAAATCCTGAGGGAATTCCCCAGTTTGACTTCGATAGCATTACTGACCCTGAAGCAGGCGATGGATGGCAACTATTAACATGGAATGATAATGATGAAGTTGATAGCATTGATGTTTGTGGTTGGAATAGTCAGTTTTCACCTGCTCCAGATTTTTCAAAAGGAATGATAGTATACACAGCAGATGATGATACTACAACCAACGTGATGCATCTTTTATGGTCAGACAGTGAAACAGGTGGTCAAAGTCTTTGGACTGGAAGTGGAGATGCAGACTATGAATGGGAAAATGTTAAGACTGATAACGATCTAGTAACGGGAATGCATTGGGAAGTATATGAAATTTCATCAAATCAAGGAGAATTTGAACCAGGTATTGAGATTGAATGGTGTAGACTTGATGGAACAAATGATTGGTGGCAAAATAATGATTGGTATGCAACAGATGTAATTGAAGGGGCAAGTAGTCCAGATATTGATTCAGCAAATGGAAAAATGTATTGTGTCTTTGAGTTAGATGGTGGTATTTACTGTGCATATTCAAATAATGATGGTGGAAATATTGACGTAATGGAGTTATCATCAACTGGAACAAACCCACATGTATCAATAGCAGGAGATAGTGTAATTATTACTTATATCGATAATGGCAATCTTATCTCAGCTATCTCTGAAAATTCAGGGTCAAGTTGGGAAGAGAGCACTGTTAATGATGAAAGTGGAACCGTGATGGATGATACTCATAGTTCTCATATTGCAGGAGGTTATATGGCATGGACCTATGAAGGGTCAGAGTATACCTCACTTCTTTTTGATGTGGCGGGTGTTGATGTACCAATCATAGAGATTGAAAGTGTATCTGGAGGTTTTGGGGTAAACGCAGTTATTGCAAACACTGGAACAGCAGACGCAACTGATGTTGATTATTCAATAACGGCAACCGGGGGAATTTTAGGAATGATCAATAAAGAATCTAGTGGAACAATATCGGTTAATGCAGGAGGGTCACAAACAATTTCGTTACCAATGATCATTGGAGTTGGTGCAGTTACCATTGAACTTATTGTTGGATCTGCTAGTGAAACTATCTCGGGAACACAACTATTTGTCTATACAAATATATAGACAACCTCTCTTTTTTCTTTTTTTTATTAATGATTGAAAAAATATTTGTAAATATTTATATATGTTGAAAAAAAATAATATATATTAACATTATTTGTAATAAATTACAAAATTTAATAACTAATTTAACATTTGTTCAAAAATATAATCAAAAAATATTTATTGTAGTTCTTATCATAATATATATGGAGATATTATGAAAAAAAAATTGGTTGTTTGTATAATAATAAGTCTATTTTTAATTAGCTATATTCCTTCGGGTTATGCGTTAATAAATAATCAGAGTATTGATCAGATGGAAAGAGGTCAATACAAGTTGGTTGATAAGAACACTTTTTCAAAACAAAATTTAGAACATGGATTAATGAGGCCTGATGGTAACACGTTAAAAGAATGGAAAGAAGATTATTTTAAGGCAGAAAAAGCATATATTAATCCAAAATTAGCAAATAATATCATTGCAACTTCAAGTTATAGTATTTTAGATCTGTTGAATTATGTACCATCTGAAAGAAATCAGGGTTGGTGTGGAAATTGTTGGGCGTGGCCTGCTACAAGTGTTGTTGAAATCGCCCTCAATGTTCAAGAAGGGATTTATGAACGTTTATCTGTACAATATATAAATTCTTGTGGATCTCAGGTGGGCGTAGGTTGTTGTGATGGAGGAAACCTAGATATTTTCTGCAGGTTTTATCGAAAAACAGATATAACGATTCCATGGTCAAATACAAATGCGGATTGGCAAGATAATAGGGCTCAATGTGATACTTCATGCGATAGCATCTCAACAACACCATATTATCCAATATCTTCAATTTATGCAAGAACAATTGAAACACATGAAATTTCAGAAGAACAAGCAATTTCAAATATAAAAAATATACTTCATCAGCAGAAAGGCGTCTATTTTAGTTTTATATTGCCCGATGATGAATATCTAACTCATTTCAATGATTTTTGGAGTGATCAAAAAGAGGAAGATGTGTATAATATTGACTGGGCATGTGGTAAAGAATATATTGAAGATGAAGGTGCAGGTCATGCTGTTTTATGTGTAGGATACAACGATGAAGAGGGTATAGAAAATGATTATTGGATTATGCTGAACAGTTGGGGTATCACATCTGATAGATCCACAGGATTATTTCGTATGAATATGCATATGGATTATGATTGCACAATTGTTTATCAGAATCATGATTACTATTCATTTGATTTTGAAACATTAAATGTAACATTTACATCAGATGATGGAGCACCAAACCCTCCTGAAATACAAGGACCTAGCTCAGTTAAAAAAGATGAATCGAATACATATCAAATAACAACAATAGATGTTCAAAACGATGAAGTATTTTATAAAATTGATTGGGATGATGGAACGGTAGATGGTTGGATTGGTCCATATTTGTCAGGTGAAACCATTGAAGTAAATCATTCTTGGGCAAAAAAAGATACTTATATTATACATGTAAAAGCAAAGGATATCAATGAAGATGAAAGTCTTTGGTCTACATTTGAAGTTAGTTTGTCAAAGAGAAAAGACATGGATTTTACATGGATACAATGGTTGTTTCAAAGAATCAATATTCTTTTTCCTTTTATTGTAAAATAAAGGGAAATTCTTCCCTTCTTTTTTTTAAATTCTTATCATTACTATAATAATTTATAATATTAAAGTTTTCTAATTAAATTTATTTTTTAGGGAAATAATAAATAATTAAAAATATATTCACATTATAAGTGAAAATGCGATGAACAAAACAAACATATCAATAATTATTCTAATTTTGATTTTACTAGTAACACAATTTCAAGGTTGTATTACTAATGAACCCACTGATAATATATTTTATGAGAAGAATACATTTTATGTAGATATCGATGGTTCAACAAACTTTAGTTCAATTCAGAATGCAATTAATGCAGCACCGGCTAATTATACAATCTCTATCTTAAATGGGCATTATAAAGAGAACTTGATAATAAACAAACCATTAACGATAGTGGGTGAAAACCCTTTAACAACGTTTATTGATGGAAATGACACAGAAGATGTAATAGTTATTAATAATGATAGTGTAACGATCTCAAATTGTAGCATTTTTGGAAGTGGAAGAACTCAAAATGATGCAGGCATCCATATTAATTCTAAATATGTAATTATTAAAAATAATATAATATATGATAACAAATGTGGAATTTATGCAAGAACTGCATCTTATGCTGATATTAATAATAATACTTTCAAATTAAACAATGAATATGGGGTTTATGTATATTCTTCATCAAATACAAAGCTTATTGACAATGAATTTTATTCAAATGATTGTAGTTTAAGAATCAAAGGATCTCAACATTGTGAAGTAATCCGAAATCGATTTAATGATAGTATGCAGGGGATGTACTTTTGTTGTGGAGCAAAACAAAATACAGTTTATCACAATACATTTCTAAATCATACTAAATGGAATGCAGATGATCAAGTTGGATCAAATAGTTGGAATAGTATAAATCTTTCAGAAGGTAATTATTGGGATGATTACTTTGGGGTGGATGAAAATGATGATGGTATTGGTGATAGTGCATACAATGTTACAAATACTGGCAGAAAAGATTTTTTCCCTTTAATGAATCCAATATAAAAATTATTATTTTCATTTATTCTTTTTAAAATATGAATGATGCAATAATATTAATCAACAATTTGTTATTGTGAATTGTAAAAATGAAAAAAAGAAGAGAATTAAAATTCCAAATTATCTATTTATAAAAATGTTTGAAATAGATTAAACAGAATTGGAAAACGTTCAAAAAATATTGTACTTAACTTGTTCTTTGGTACAATTGCAGCACCCAATGCGCTTGTTTCATTATGATATAATGGAACAATATTCCCATAGGCGACATTTATTGAAAGAATTAATGATTCACCTCGATTAACTTCTACATCATTCAAATAAAGTGATCCTGATTTTTGTGTAGGAGTCTGTGTAATATTTAAAGATATATTTTCATTATCAAGAGATAATGCCAAAGTAATTATTCCTTCATCAGTTAAACTTTCACAATTCATGTCATAATCAATATAAAAATCAACAATTTCACTTTTGGAGCTAATTTTTATAAGAAGATTAGATTCAACAGAAGCATCTAAAACACTTGAGGTTCCATTTCCCCAAATCGAGGCATATCCAAGATATATCTCTTCATTATTTGTTTTGTATGTTGTAATAGCGCTGTTTGCATTAATTCCACTGCAAAATATTGAAATCATTAAAAATGCTACAAAACCCGAATATAAATATCGACTACTTTTTTTCATATCAATTAACCTAATGATATTAATATTATACATCTATTTAAATGTATTTAGATTGTTTAAATAAAGCAAAATTCTTTCTATAATATAATTAATCAGATTTTTATGATAAACAATCAAATTAGTAAAATTATATATATTAACAAAATATATTAATTATTAGGTATCTGACACATGAATAAAATTTATTATTTATTTATAATTATAAGTTTATTAATTAATTCATCCATTGCCATTAGCCTTAATCAAGATGAAGATTTAAAAATAATATATAACTTTGATTCTCCTTCATTTCAAAAGATACAGATAAATGGAACAATTTATGATGAGATCACAATTCCAAATCTTTCAACGATGGCAGACCCTGGATTACCAAGTTTGCCTATAAAGGGTGGTTATATTAGTATACCATATAATTCAAATGTTAAAAGTATATCTGCAACATATTCTAACCAGATAAACTTAGGGAAAGGATTTATTATAAAACCAGGGTCAACACCCGTTCCAATGTCACATCAAGAACAAGCCCAAGCACCAATTGCAAATACTCAAATTTATACATCTGATACTATGTATCCAGGGACATTATATTCTGAGATTGGAACTTATAAATGTAAAGGATTTGAAATTCTTGTTCTTACGTTACATCCTATTCAATACATACCTAAAACTGGAGAAATAATTTTTTATTCCTCTATCGAAATTACTATTGAAGTTTCAGAAAAACAGAATAATTATTTAGAATCACGAGGCTTAGAAGAAGATATAATTCAAATTAATAATATGGTTGATAATCCCCAAATATTGAATTCATATCCTCTAAAAACAAAAACAACATCAATGGAATCTTATGATTATCTTATTATTACTACTCAGGAATTAAAAGAAGGATTTATCCCATTACAACAGACACAAGAAAAAAGAGGGATTAAAACACAAATAAAAACACTTCGTGATATTACTTTAACTCCGAATTATATAACACCAGAAGATATCAGAGAATATATAAAACAGCAATATCAACATAATGGAATTGAGTATGTATTAATTGGTGGTGATGCAGATATTGTACCTGCAAAAATGCTTTATGTCTATGGACTTGATGAGGAGAAATGGCCATATGAAACATTTTTACCTTCGGACTTGTATTATTCTTGTTTAGATGGAACCTATAATAATGATGGGGATGATCGTTGGGGTGAACCAACAGATGGAGAAAATGGAAATGATGTTGATCTTTTCGCTGAGGTATATGTAGGTAGAGCAAGTGTTGGGGATTTAATTGAAGTAGGATATTTTGTAAATAAAACTATCTCTTATTTATCCACCTCTAATTCTAATGAGTATATCAATACATTTCTTATGGCAGGGGAATATCTTGGTAGCCATGGTGTTGCTAGTTGGGGTGGAAATTATCTAGATCTTCTTATTGATGAGGCATCTGAAGATGGTTATATAACATCCGGCATTCCTTCTGAAAAATTTCAAATTAATAAATTATACGATCGTGAAAATGAATGGACTGCAAATGATATGATCAATGCAATAAACGATGGTGTTCATGTAATAAATCATGATGGACATTCTAATTATGGGTATAATATGAAGATGGTAAATGGTCATGTTTATTCATTAACAAATGATGAGTATTGTTTTGCTTATTCAGTTGGATGTATGGCAGGTGGCTTTGATGATCCTCAAGGGTCTGACTGTTTTGCTGAATATCTTACTGTAAAAACTGATCATGGAGCATTTGCAGCTATCATGAATGCAAGGTATGGTTGGTTTTGGTCTCATAGTACTGATGGTGATGGAACAAGATTTGCACGTGAATTTTGGGATAGTGTTTTTGGTGAAAAAACACCTGTGATAAGTAAAGCAAATCAAGATTCAAAAGAAGATAACCTGTATCTCATAGGTCGTTCTTGTATGAGGTGGACATATTATGAATTAAATCTCTTTGGAGATCCAACTATTTCACTTCGTGTAAGTGAACCCCCAAATACACCAGATATGCCAAATGGACCTCAAACTGGAAAAATAAAAATAAATTACGAATATGCAACAACTTCAATTGATTCTGAAGGGGATGATATATATTATCTCTTTAATTGGGGAGATGGAACGTATTCTGAATGGCTTGGCCCTTATTCTTCAGGGGAAGAAATCAAAGAAGAACATCAATGGCTTGAACATGGCGATTATCAAATACAAGTGAAAGCAAAGGATGAACATGGTGCAGAAAGTGAATGGTCAGATTATCTTATACTAAACATTCCAAAAAATAAAAACATTCAATTTCCGTTTCTTGAATGGATTATAGAACAAATTTATTTTCTTAAAATGTTTTTTCTTAATTAGCGACAGTGGATTTTGATTGATCTTATAAGATTAATGAAATTGAAATTATATTATAGATGAGAAAATTTTCTATTTCTACTTATTTCAAAAGATATTGAATGGCGATTTCTTAAAAGTATTAATGAAAATTAAAAAAGAAAAAAAAGGAGGGGATGGTTTAGGATAATATTGGTACCGGTTCAACCCATGTTGGATTATAGACTTGAAGTGTTGGATCACCAAAAATTACATTGTTGCTACTGATTCCATCGGCAAAAAATGATGCACTACCATATACTGATGATGGATCACCAGTTGTAAAATCTCTATTGACAATCCAGTGGGATTGTGAGAAAGCTTCACCAAGTGTGTATCCTTTGATTAATACATCTCGAAGAATCCATGTTTTATATAAATCATCAACAAGTGTATATCCAGAGCCTAAACATCCTGCATAAAGAGCAGTTCCATGAGATAGATATACAATTGGGCCAAAATGAGATGTAGTTGTACAGGAGCTCCAAATATCTATTTCACTATGTAGATTTTCAAATAATTGATCAACCCATTTAAAATGAATCAGATCATAAAGGCTTGGTTCTTCTGCATTATAAATTGACATTGATTGATCTCGGATTGTTTTTGTCTGACGTTCATCATAACCTGAATAACCTGCCCATGAATCCCACCATTCAAAGTCATATAATGACTCATGGTATGGTTCTGCAAGCGGAAATTGTTCTTTCATATTTTTGTATTGTGAAGATATTCCTGATCCACCTGTGCCATGACCTGAATAAATTGAGATTAATGCACCCTTGTTATATCGTTCTAAAAAGTTTTCCCACATACAATGACCTTCATAAAACCGGTTAAATGATGAAAATGAATTTTTATTGTCTCGTGGTGCATAAGTTGTATATCTTACACCATCATTGCCAGTATGGTCATATTGCCCTGTAAAATAGTTCATATGTTGCGATGTTGTAACATCTTTTCCAGGGTTGGCATAAATAAGTGCTGGATAGAGGATATTACGAACAATTATTGCAGATGAAAAAGCAGTTGTTTCGACAGGAATTAAACCAGCATATGAGTTATTTCCAGTCATCGCTCTTCCAATTGAATCGCGGATGTCAGTGTCCCTTGGTGAAACAAAAATGTAGATCTCCTGTCCTTCATTATCAAGACCATACTCGTCAATAAGAGAATGTAAATCATCATATACTGTTGTTAACCATTGCATTTTTAGATCAAGTCCAAATGGTGGAAGTGTTTGATCATTTGTAAAAAAGTATATGATTAAATCCAACAATGAAGGAGGATTTGTCATTCCTATTGGTTCATCCATCATTGGAAGATGACCTAGTGATCGAGTTCCATGGTAGTAATCTCCAGTGAATTCTCGATAGGTTTGATACATATCAATTGTATTGTAGGCATCTTTTGCCTCTGCAATATTAATAACTGGACTTCCATGGAATGCAGCAATCATGCCAGATGGGCCAAAATATCCATCTCCAGTTGCAAAAGATGTAACCGTAATGACGTTTTCGGAATTTGAATCTGTTTTTATCGCCGTTATTACATCCTGTAATGTTGAATATTTTGTTACTGTTCCACTAGGGGATGCTGCGCTAACGTCATCAATATTTACAAAGATTATATTTGATATTCCTAATTCAGTTAAAGTATTTGATGTTTCAGATGGAACCTCATTTTCATTTACATAAAGGAGTGGTACATGTTTTTGAGAGGCAAGTACTGCTGCATTTGCTGCTGACAAGCCTGCTGCAACACGATTTGGATTATGTTCTCTTATTGTAGCTTGAATGTGATATGATCCATCAAATGATGCATCCCATGTATCAAGATTTAAATAAGGTACCACTAGTGCAGTCCATGTTCCCTGCATTGGATTATGGATTTCAACTGAGAATTCAGTGTGAGGGTCAATTATCATATGTCGATATTCGTCTTCATCATGTTCCCAATGTCCACCGTTCCATTGATGTATTGGTTTAATTTCTCCCCCATTCCAATGAGGATATTGTGGTCGTCTAACATTTCCTTCTGGATCAATAAGATATGCAATTAAATCTGATTCAGACTGGGTTGAAAGCGTTACCTTTAAACTGCTATCAGATGGTCCAACATCAATTGTATGGCGATTTCCTGAATATTTCATTACCGTTAGTGCTTCTAACCCCTCTATATCTGTAACATGTGGAACCCAGATACCAGGTTTTGTTATTGGGAAAAACGTGTCTTTATCTGCACCATTTGAACCACTATCATGAGGCCACCAATCTGCCATAAATGCTTCATATCTTGGTGTTAATACCATTGTGTCTCCTGCGAATTCATCTCCTTCTGCTTGGAGATATATTGCAGCCCATTTTGATCCAATATACATTGTTTTTGAGTAAAAATCAGAAGAAAACTCTGTTAAATCACCAGGTAGAAATCTATCGGTTTCCTTTTCACATGATAAAGATACATCTTGATCGATTACAATATTGATTATGTCCTCAAAGTTACTACCATCAATTGCAAGTACTGCTGTATCGACTGTCTCCCAATGTTGGGTTGCAATATCTGCGGCTGCTTGAATTGGATCTAATGGAATTAGATATTCTTGTGGTGTCAAATCATGACGGTCAAGATAAGTATTCCAGTCATCAAGTAAATATTGGGTGGTATCATCAATGGATGTGAACCAATTTGGAATTATATCGTTACCTTGATAGACAATTGGAGAAACATATCGTTTTCCATTTTCAATATAATTGGCAGCTGGAATTGCTGCTAAATACCCATATTCATCTTTTGTACTTTCTTGATCATCATTAATTATGAATGTTTGTGCTATTGGAATGATTTCATTTTGTAAGGGTTTCAACGATGGCGGCGCTTCTGCTTCACCTCCAAGAGATAATTCAAGTTCATATACCCCGGAACCATACAAGTAATAATTATCAGGCCACTTACTTTCATCCCAACCTGGGAAGATATCAATTTGAATTTTCCATGTTCCCGTGATGTCTGCAGGATATTCTAATATATCTTCACCATAGAATTGTGCTGAATGTACATGTTCTCCATTTGGATTATATAGATGAATATCAAAATCCGATTCTTCTTCGGGTTTAACTTCAACAAATATTCCGCTGCCTGAGGAAACATCAAAACTATACCAATCCTCCCAGTCATTATAATCTAAATATCCAACATGTGATCCGGTGGTAATTTTGATTGCAGACCCAATTGAATTACCCGCATCAGATCCTGAATCTGCATCGTTTTGACCCTGCAATATGACATTAAATGTATATTCGCCTGCTTGATCATTTATTGAATAAATATTTATGAAAAACCATCCTGTTTCTCCTGCCACATTCCCACTTGGGATGATTTCTTCATTTCCGTTATATATCTCAATAACAAATTGAGAGGGGGAAACTGATGAAATAATTGTTTGACCTTCACATGCAGTGAATCGATAACAATCCGCATCATCACCCTCATCAGGATCTAATGTTCCAGTTCTGCCTCTACCTGGAATTTTTTCATTTACGGGTTCACCAATATAAACTTCATAAGATCTACGAAGTGTATCACCAGCATCGATATTATATCCAATATCGTTCTGCTCATCAGCCAATGATACGCTTTCAGAGGGTAAATATCTCATCATATCAGTTGTTTTTGTGATATCGATGGAATTTATTGATTCAGTGTTTTCAGTATATATTTCAATTGGGTTGTATTTGTTTTCTGTATTCCTTTGAAATGATAGTGCTGTAAGTGTTGGAGTTACAAGCATGATACTGATCATTATGATGAAAAAACCTGCCTTACCTAATCCTTTTCTATTTTTCATTATTTTCCCCTTTTATAAATTTTTTTTGGTATTATATAGGAAATATTGCCCTATAAATATTTTAATTAATATTTTATGCCCATTAACAAATGTATATATTAGTATTAAATATTTTTCACACAATTTTGATACATTATTACAAAAATTAATGTTTAAAGGTTCATTACTATGTTTAAAAGTAATTACTTCAATTTCATGGATATATTTTAACGACATTTTTATGAATATCAACGCCCATCGAATATGAAATTGGTTGGCATTTACTTCTTAAAAAATATGCAATAGGGTGGTATGATTGTTCTGAAAAAACCTCATAATTTGCCATTCCTTTACAAATAATAAAGTCACAAGTTTTTAATTTTTCATCTAGTTTCTTAGGCATATCTTTAAAATCAATTCCCACTGCAAAGCATCCAGTATCGATTATTTCATCAACTACCTCTGAAAAATTGAGTTTTTCAGCATCTTTCCTAGTTGCATCACTTAAAATTGGGGTACCTTTCACAACTAATGTTATTGTAATATTGGGATATTGTTTTTTTATTTGTTCACAGACTAATTTATCAAAAACGATTTCACCACAGTTATCTGTGAAATATAATATATGATTACTGTTTTTAAGATATTGTTTTACAAGAGATACATCATCATATCCAAATCCTTCTGAAACATAGTCTTGAAATTGATTTATAAACATTTCAGGATGAGAACTACCTCCATCAATACCAAAATCTAATGAATTTCCAACAATGGAGCATAAAATACTCATTTTTAATGGGTCCTCAGAAGAAGCGATTGCCTTTTTTACTTCTGGAATTAATGAAATTGCGATTTCATTGCTTGATTCCTTTAATTTTTTATATGGATCAAAATCTTCTAATGCTGTATAGGCAGCTTCATGGACTTTTGTTGCAATATCTGCACTACAAGTATTATGTGAATATATTTCTACAAATGCTTTTGCAGCAGCTTTCAACGCTTCATCTATTTTATTGTTGTCAGATGTACTTTCATTTGCTTCAAATAAAATTCTTTTGAATAGACAAGGGACACATTCGTTTTGAATTTTCATGGTATGATATTAGCGAAACAACATTTGCTATTAGAGCCTTCCGACAGATACTGTAGATCTGAAAGTACATATATTTAGTTATAATTATGATAAATATTACGTTTATAAACGAATTTTGAAAATGAGAAAAATTGTTTTGCTTAGTTGTTAAGGCCAAAAATTTGGTATGTTTTTTTAAAATAGAAAATCTTGAAAAAAAGATATATATTAAAAAATCCCGATATTTACAAATGAATAGAACACATTTAAGAAAAAATTTTTAAAGGTGCATATTTACTAACAATGTAGAAGTACAAAAAAAGATATTTTTGTATTGGAGAAATATAAATGAATATCAAAAGTTTAACATTCGGTATTTTAAGTATGTTGGTAATAACTTGTTTTATCGGTTGCGTTACTAATAATGAAACAGAAACTGATGAGATTTTGAAAACATTTGTTGTTACTGAGAGTGAGAGCAAATGGATTATTGATGATGGAGCATTGCAGATGGATTTTCCAGATGACGCAATTGAAGACGAATTAACTATCGTTATAAAAACTGTTCAAGGAGGAGATGAATCGGATGCTTATATCCCAAACACATTATATTCTTTTGAACCTGATGGTACGAAATTCAAAAGACTAGTAAAACTCTCAATTCAATATAATCAAGACGATTTACCTCCAGGTATTAACGAGTCAGATCTTAAAATTGGAAAACTTATAGAAGGTAGTTGGCATCCCATCAATGGAACTGTTGATACGGATAATAATATTGTTTCTACGTTTATATGGTCTTTTACGCGATTTGGAATGATTTGTGCAAATTCTGGGATTTTGGTGATGATGAAATTATTCATTTAGATAGCCCATTTTTTTGTCATGATTCAGGAGATAAATTTTCAGGATGGACAAAGATATCTGGTGATTGGTATGGAGTTAAGCTTGATGGACATGGAAAAATGACTAATTATTTTACTTGTAATGGTACGAAATTTCAATATGATTCACTTGCATATAATGGAGTGTATTCTGATGTAGATTTCCTTGTTTCAACAGATCTTGACTCAGGTTCATCAATAAGTATAATTGTTCGTGGACAAATATATCCTTTAAATAGCATCGGAAATTGGAACTCATACTATAAATTAACTTTTGAATATTCATATGGACAATATTCTCTGCACTTTAATAAAAAAATTGACAAGAATACCACGACTCTCTGGGAAGATCAAGGATTTGTCCCCAACAAACAACCAACTAGTACTGAACATGAACAGGCATTTAGAGTGGTTATGATAGATGAACATATCTATATCTATTATTCATATTTTGATCCATATAATCCCAACAGAGATTATGAGGAACTTCTTTGGTCTGGAACTGATTCAGATATAAAAAGTGGAAGTATTGGTATCATGGGGTTTTGCTCCAGAAGTGATGTGCGATACAAGCTTTTCTGGACAGAACTTTGGTTATGAAGATGAAATCTTTTCTTATTTTCCTTTCTTTTATAACTGTTCTATTTATTTTTTTTATTTGGGTGTAATGAGAGTATTAAAATATTAAAAAAGATCATATGATATATCATTTAATAAATATATTAAATCTTTATTTGTAAAAAATGATAGGATTTTTAAAGTACTAGTTTATAGATATATTTGGTTAGAGAGAGAAAGATGGGCCGATATCAGAAGAAACCCTATAAAAAACAATCTGTTGATCCTTTAAATGCAATTGATATTGAAAAGGAATATATTGATGCAATGAAGGAAAATGACAATAATGATATTTTTGACCAATTATTCACAGAAGAATATGAAGAGACGCCTTTTTTTGATGAACCTGAGATTGTAACACAGTTACGTCGTGAGGAATTTGAAGGAAAATTACCAATCTTACCTGTTTCATATTTTCTTGAAAATGATAACAATGCAGAAGATTCCCCTTTGATAACGAAAATGAATACTTTACCAAAAATTAATACCAAACCTTGTTTATCATATGAAGAAACATTAGAGATTGCAAGAAAATCCTTTAAGAATATTAGCACTGAAAAAAGCCATTCAATTTCATTTATTGAAGATACAACATAAGACATTTCAATTTTTTTTTCAAATATATCTCACAATTTTTTAGATAAGTAAATACCGTGATCTTTAAAATCATGATATTTTCTATAATATTCTTTCACTCCAACGCCGCTTAATACATATAGATCCTTGCAATCAAATTCATCTTTACTTATTCGAACTGCTTCATGTAATAATCGTGAGCCAAATCCCTTATGTTGAATGCCTTTTTCACTCTTATTTCCAATTTCAATTTCTTTTCCTACAACTTTTAATTCACGTATCATCATCACTCTTTTGTTATATAATTCAGGGCGATGGGATGAATGGATTTCACGTAACCGTAAATATGCAATCACAGCATCATATTTTTTTATAACCATGGAAAGGAATATTTCTGTACCATCATTGGCTTGATATATTGTTTTTTTAAAATCTGGATTTTTAGTATCTATCTGTGTTTGATGTTTTAATGATAAATGCCCGATTTCTCTACCTCGTAACTCCTTAGATCCAATACCTTTTTCATCTAATATATCATCGACTAATTGTCTTAAGTTGCTCTTTTTAACACCTGACTCTATGAATTGAGCAGGAACATCACGTTGAATACGTTGAATACGTATCCATTCAGGGATAAGTGGAATAATATCGGCGATAAGTTTTGTTGCATTAGATGAGTTCAATGGAGAAAATTGTTTTTTCTTCCAAATATCATATAATGGTGTCCCTTTGATTACTAAACATGGATAAATTTTTATCATATCTGGTTTAAAATCAGGATGAGAAAATATGGTTTCAAAAAGTTTTTTATCTCTTTTTTCATCTGAGCCAGGTAGCCCTGGCATTAGATGGTAACAAACTTTAAACCCTGCATTTTTTGCAATACGGGTTGCGTCAATTGAATCATTAACTGTGTGACCTCGTTTGATGATATGTAATACATCATCATAGATTGTTTGAACTCCAAGCTCCACGCGTGTTGCACCAAAATCTAGGGTTTGATCAACTTGTTGCAGACGGAACCAATCTGGACGTGTTTCAATTGTTAATCCAATACAACGATGTTTAGCAGTTTCATTTTTTTTCATTGCATTAAACAATGAATCTGAATTGGAATCATTCATTGCATCATAACATCGCTTCATATACCATTCTTGATACCAAGGATTTCTTGCAGTAAATGTACCACCCATGACAATAAGATCAACCTTATCTGTTGGATGCCCAATACATTTTAGTTGATATAATCTAGCTTTAACTTGGTCAAATGGATTAAAATCATGCATTTTACCTCGCATAGCTGCTGGTTCAAAACCTGTGTAACTCTGTGGTGAATCATACAATGGCCCCCCGGGACAAGGAATACATTTTCCATGTGGGCAAGATTCAGGAGAGGTCATCACAGCAACAATTGCAACACCTGAAATCGTTCGCATTGGTTTCCGTTGCAACGCTTGAATTAACTGGACCTTTTTATTTTCTGAATAGGATGAGGAGATATTTGCAATAATGTCGCTGTTTGATGGAATGTCTTTAAAATGATATTTTTTACATAATTTCATTTTCCAACGATGAATATCGTTTTTATTTACCGATTCTTCTGAAAGAATTTTTAAGCAGATTTCTTCATAAAATGTCATATCAACTGAGGAATCATCAAAACGATTACATAAAAAACTTTGCAATAAATTATTCTGATGTTTTTTGGATAAATTAATAAGGGATAGTGCATTCAGAATCAACTGTTGAGGATCATTATGACATCAAATATTATTGAAACAACTAATCTTACAAAAACATATGGTGATTTTACAGCTGTTGACTCTATCTCATTTTCAGTTAAAAAAGGAGAAATATTTGGTTTTCTTGGACCAAATGGTGCTGGAAAAACAACTACAATTAAAATTCTTACTACTTTATTGATGCCAACTAAGGGATCTGCCCATATTAACAATCATGATATCAAGAAAAAAAGAGATTCTGTACGACAATCAATTGGTGTGGTGTTTCAAGAACCAGCATTAGATATTGAACTTACTGGAAGGGAGAATCTTGATTACCATGCCCGTATGTATGGAATTGAACGATCTATAAGAAAAGAACGGATTGATGAAGTTTTAGCACTTGTTGATCTCACTGATAAAAAAGATGTGTTTGTAAAAAAGTATTCAGGCGGAATGAAAAGAAGATTAGAGATTGCCCGAGGGCTAATGCATAGTCCAAAGGTCTTATTTCTAGATGAACCAACGCTTGGACTTGATGCACAGACCCGAAGAGCAATTTGGGAATATGTTAAAAAAATGAATAAAGATAAGCATACAACTATTTTTCTTACAACACATTACATGGATGAAGCTGATTTTCTTTGTGATCGAATTGCAATTATAGATCATGGAAAAATATTAGTTACAGATACAACAAGTAATCTTAAAACAACTGTTGGAAATGATATTATTACTGTATCAACTTCTGAGGATATTAAATTTAAATCATATTTAAATGATGTCGCTTGGATTAAACAAATTGACAGTCATGAAAATCATCTTACTCTGGGTGTTGAAAAGGGAGATGAAAAAATACCTGCACTTATTGAATTAGCACAGCAAAAAAGCATTCAGGTTAAATCAATTAGTGTTCATAAGCCAAATCTTGATGATGCATTTCTTCACTATACGGGGCGCAGTATGAGAGATGAAATATCAAATAATAATACACAGCAGAATTTTCATCATGGGAGATAACAAAACATGATTCAAAATGAGATGCAGGCAATTTATGTGATGTGGCTTCGTCAGATGAAACGATTCATCCGTTTTAAAAGTAGATTGATTGCAATGCTGGTTCAACCTCTCTTATTTTTGTTCATATTTGGTTCTGGTTTTGGTGGTGTACGATTTCCAGGGTTGGAAGATATTTCATTTATCCATTTTTTTGCACCTGGAATAATTACCATGGCAATTCTTTTTTCATCAATGTTTACTGGAATCTCGGTTTTATGGGATAAACAATTTGGTTTTCTTCAAGAGGTTCTTGTTGCACCAATCAGTCGCTTTTCAATTGTTATTGGAAGGACACTAGGAGGGGCAACTATTGCGTTGATTCAAGGTTTCATTATATTAATAATATCGGTATTACTTGGAACCCCAATTTCAAGTGTTTCTGGATTGATCCTTGCTATAATTTTTATGATTTTAATCGCGATTTCAGCAGTTGGTTTTGGCCTAATTCTTGCATCTAAAATGAATGATTTTCAATCGTTTCCACTCATCATGAATCTTGTTATTATGCCATTGCTTTTTCTTTCATCAGCATTTTTTCCAGTTGTTGAAAACCCAACACTAAAAACAATAGCATTTTTGGATCCTTTATTCTATATGGTTGATGGGTTGAGAGGTAGTTTAGTTGGTGCAGCAAACATTAACCCTCCTTTATACAATCTTGTAATTGTATTTTGTATATGTATTGTAATGATTGCTCTTGGTAGTTATTCATTTAATCGAAGTGAAATCTAAGAATAAAGATTTCTGAATCTAAGGATATTTAAATTATTTTTTTAGATCCAGGGCCAGAGATGATACCAGATTCCTTCAAGAAATAGATCAATGCTCATAGAATGAAAATCAATAGTGCCTGATTTATCAATGTTCCAATCAATTGGTGGCCAAATCGTCCATTCTAACATGAAATCTTCTGCTTTTACAAATTCACCTTGGGTTCTTATTCCAAGATCTGAGCCTTTAATCAACATATCGATTGTATTAAGTGGAACAGAATCTGTATCAAAGGAGAAATATCCTGAAACATCAGTATGCCAGGTTATCTTAATGTTTTCTGCAGTTGGTTCTGCATCAATTCGTGCTTCCCATTCATCAATGATGAAATCAAGGTCAATATGAAATGAGGTATCTTTTATTATGGTGAAATCCCCTGGATCAGTTAAATTCCAAAATGCTGAAAATTCAATAACCTCAATGTCTTGTATACTAAGATTAATCGTTGGATTGTCTAATGAATCAAGCAGAAACACATTAGTATCTGTTGCATCAATGTTCAGATGATAGTAACCATTTTCTTTTGATGGATCCCATTCAGCATAGAAATATTTTGGAGTATTTTTTACAACTGCATATTTAACTGAACCCATATTATTTGATTCAATAAGTATTGATGTATCATAGTATGAGTTACTTTGGTATTCAATGACTCCACCACCTTTGGAAAATGGCGTTATCCCTAGTGAAAAGGATACATCAGAAGGTAAAGGATCAATTATTAGATTTGTTTCAATTGGGGTATCATCGGTTGTTTTCATAATCTTAATAGATGCCGTGGTGGGTATAGTATTTCCTTTTGTGATACTATATTGGAAAACACCTTGGGATTTGGTGGATTCAATAGTGATTTGTTTGTTGTTAACTGGTTCAAACATAAATTCATATGATTGAGTACTAGCACCATTTTTATATCTTGTAAAAAATGTTAGTTTATGATCTTGGTTACTTGAATCATATTGGGGATTCATTTCAAATGAGATCCCTGATGTTCCAGTTTCTGGTTTGTAGAATATGAATGATGATAATTGTAGAAAACTAGGTATTTCATTTTGATTTGTTTGAGGGGATTGGTAGCCAAGATGCATCATTCCACCAAACATATTAGATGAGAGTGTAAAAGATTGAGATTTAATCTCGTCTCCAATTCGTTCTATTGTAAGTAAAAAACGTAATCCAATTTGAATTGAGGTTTGTGTTTCTAGCCAAGGAAGAATCAGATATTGTATTCGAATATCTTTTCCATTTATGCCAGTATTTTCATTATTATCCACATCGAGTTCATTGAATTGACCAAACGTGATTTGAAATGATTTATCAATAGCTCCACAGCTTGTTGTAATTGTACTTTCAAGAAAAGGAATTTGACCTGGAGTTGTATTTATTCTTCTTTTTGGTAATATTATGTCTATGAATGATTTTTTTCTTTCGTGTTTTTGAGTATTGATATCATCGTTCTGAATTGTTGAGATTGCAACAGAAGAAAACATTGTTGCAATTAATAAAACTATAATGATAAAACTGCCCAATTTTATGGTATTGTGTTTCTTCATTTTTTTCACCTCTTTATCAATTATTATATCTGTTTGTCATTATCTAAAACATTTTCGATATTAACATCGACGATAAGCGTTATTTATTAAGAATTTAGAAATATTTTCTCTTGTTGAATGCAGATCAAAAAAATAGTAAGAGATACTAATAATGTTTACTTAGATGAAATATTCATGGTTTTTACCATGTTTTCAAGTGCACATGCAATAGTTACAGGTCCTACCCCACCTGGAACCGGAGTAATATATGAACATATTTCTTTAACCTTTTCAAGATCAACGTCTCCGGTTATTCCAGTATCTGTTTTAACAATAGAAACGTCAATTACTATTGCACCTTTTTTTACATGTTGATCTGTAATCAGACCGGGTATCCCTGCAGCAGTTACTATAATATCTGCTTGTTTTGTAAAAGAAACAATATCTTTTGTAAAAACATGGCAAATTGAAACGGTGGCATTGCGCTGTAAAAATAATGCAGTTAATGGTTTCCCAACAATTGTGCTATGATTGATTATTACTACATGTTTTCCCTTGACATTATAATGAATATCTTCAAGGATTTTAATAACTGCAAGAGGTGTACAGGGAACAAGATATTCATCACCCATCAATGTTTTTCCCATATTATATGGAGTTAACCCTTCTACATCTTTACATGGATTTAATGTTTCAAAGACCTTAGTTTTTGAAATATTATCTGGCAAGGGTAGTTGAATTAGAATGCCTTGGATGGTCTTTTTTTGATTTTTTTCTTTTATAATATCAAGAAATTCTTTTTCTGTAATTTTAGAAGATATGTTGATTTGTTCTGTATCAATGCCAACAAGATCACATGCTTTCTTCCTTAGATTCATATACATTTTAGATGGTTTATCGTCACCTACCATAATAGTACAGATTTTTGGTGAAATACCTGTTGTATCTGAAAATATCTTGACATCTTCAACAACTGATTTTTTAATCCTTCCCGCGATTTCTTTTCCATATATAATTTCAGCAGTCATCTTACTTTCACACCATTTATTTTTTTTGTAAGAATTATCTAATTTTTTTTCCAATTGCATAAAATTGAGGGAAAAAATTTAGCTGTATTCCCATATCAAGAGATTTTAAATAATGATATTCCCAATCGTCAATGTCTTTTTGGTTTAAACCAGCATTTTGCAATGCCCTAATATAAAAATCACGTGCATGTTGATAATATGCTTTATCTTCTTCACAGCTCCAAATACGATTATTTCCAATGCCTATCTCAGTTTTTAATCCAGCTTTTACAAAAAGAAAACGAAGTTTTCTACCAATATGTGGGTCTCCCCCTTTATCGATGATTGCTTGTCCTGCAAAAATTGGATCTACCTTTTGATTTTCTGGATAATGAAGTTTTCCACCATAATCTGGTTCGAGACTAGCAAGGACCATTCCATTTTTTTTTGTGACTCTTGCCATTTCATTAACGACTTTTTGAGGTTGTTGTGCCCACATAAGTAGAAGATTACAGATTGTAATGTCAAAACAGTTATCTTTGAATGGAAGTTTATCTGCAGATCCTACTTTAAGATTAACATTTTTATAATCGATTAAAACATGTTTTGCAACATCAATCATGTCTTTTGATGCATCAATACCAGTTACGGTTCCTGGAGTTAAATTTGCGATATCTCGAGTGACAATACCAGATCCGCAACCTGCATCAAGAATCATGTTTGCATCTTTTACACCAACTTTAAGATATAATGGAATACGCTCTTCTGCAGTTTCAATGGCTTGTAAATGAAGTTTTTGAACAAACTCTTGAAATTCATTATTTGAATCTTTCTTAAATCTTGATGGTTTTGATTGATTCATAGTGGCACAAATGAACAGATGAAAAGATTCTTGTTCACATAAAGGTTTGTATCATCCTTACTGTTTAAATATTTGAATATAGATGCAATAGTTCATATGGAAATTATATTGCAAATAGCACTTGATCTTCTAAATGGTAATCGTGCGATTCGAATAGCTAAGGATGCATTATCAGGGGGACCTGTATGGATTGAAGCAGGTACTCCATTGATTAAAAGTGAGGGAATGGAGATCATTCGTAAACTCCGGGAAGAATTTTCGGATACAGAGATCATTGCAGATTTAAAGACTATGGATACTGGATCTATTGAAACGGAGATGGCAGCAAAGGCCGGAGCATCAGTTGTCTGTATACTTGGTGTTTCTCATGATGAAACTATCAAAGAAGCCGTGGAATCTGCAAAGAAATATGGAACAAAGATAATGGTTGATCTAATAGGAGTAAAAAATCCAATAGATCGAGCAAAAGAAATTGAATCATTTGGTGTTGATTTTATTTGTGTTCATATAGGAATAGACGAACAAATGAAGGGCATTACTCCATTACAGATAGTTAGAAATCTAGCAAAAGAAACATCTATTCCTGTTGCGGTTGCAGGCGGGATTAACTCTGAAAATGCTGCTGATATGATCAAGGCAGGAGCACATATCATTATTGTTGGTGGAGCATTAACAAAAGCAAAGGATATCAAAAAAGCCACACAAGAAATGTTTCAAGCAATTCAAGAAAAAAAGAATATTCCAACTAGGTTGTTTAAAAAATATGATAATTCATCATTGATACAAGCGTTTTCAATGGTGTCAACATCAAATATCTCAGATGCGATGCATAAAAAGGGTGCTATGAAAGATATTCATCCTGTAAAACGCGGATATCATATGGTAGGACAGGCATTAACTGTACTAACATTAGATGGGGATTGGGCAAAACCTGTTGAAGCAATTGATAAAGCAAAAAAAGGAAACATTCTAGTGATTGATGCATCCAGTGGACATACTGCTGTATGGGGTGAGCTTGCAACAAGGAGTGCAAAACAGAAGGGTTTATCGGGGGTTGTTATTGATGGATCCGTTAGAGATATTGATGACTTATTAAAATTGGATTTACCTATTTATTCAAGATATCAAGTTCCAAATGCAGGAGAACCAAAAGGATTTGGTGAGATTGGTGCGGAAATCAAATGTGGAAATCAAGTAGTACAAACAGGAGATTGGATTGTAGGAGATGATTCAGGTGTTGTTGTAATTCCAAAAAATCAAGCTCAGGAAATTGCAAACCGATCTCTTGATGTAAAAGAACATGAGAATCGTATTAGAGAAGAAATTAAGCAAGGTATGTCTCTAGGTTCTGTAATAAATCTAAAAAAATGGGAGAAAAAAATTGGATGAACAAAGTAGTTTTTTTCAAAGATATAGAAAAACTTTCAGAGGCATTAAGTACTTTTGATATATCTAGGTTTAAGGATGAGTCTGTTCTTGTGAAACTTCATATGGGCGAGGTAAAAAACAAGTTTTTTATTCGGCCCAGTTTTGTAAGAGAAGTAGTTCAAGAATTATTACATGTTGGTGCTTCACCATTTTTGTATGATACCACGGTTCTATATAATAGCCCTAGGAAATTAGTTTCTGGATACAAAAAGGTTGCATCTTTACATGGTTTCAATAAAAGAAAGATTGGTTGCCCTGTTGAAATTGATGATGAAGGAATAGATGTTGAAATTGAGGGTAATAATTTTGAGGTAGGGAAAACCTTGCATTATCAATCTCATATTATCTGTCTTTCTCATGTGAAAGGTCATATTGCAACAGGCATGGGTGGAGCGATAAAAAATTTTGGAATGGGTGGAGTAACACGTAACACAAAAAAAATGATACATGATGGATCAAAACCAGTATTTAAAAAAGAAGCTTGTAAATATTGTGGGGTTTGTGCTGAGGTTTGTCCGTTTAATGCCATAAAGGTTGAAAATGATTCCTGGAAGGTAATTCCACGTTCTTGCTTTGGATGTGGTGTCTGTGTTGAAAACTGTCCACATGATGCTCTTTCATTTGTAAAGGATAATCTCCAATATCTTCTTGCATGTTCTACCAAAGCATGTGTGGAAAAGAAACATGTTCTCTATATCAATGATATCAATCGTATTGCAGATAGCTGTGATTGTGATTCATTTGCAAAAAACACTCTTTGTGAAGATATTGGGTACTGTGTTTCATTGGATCCTGTTGCGGTGGATCATGCATCATTAAAATTAATTGATGAAGTAAAAAAAGATGTGTTTCAGAAAACGCATCATGTAGATCCATATAAGCAAATACGATTTGGTGAACAGATTGGGCTTGGTTCAACGGAATACGAGCTCATAAAGCTTTAATAACACTGTTTTTAAAGGAATTCAACATGGCCATCGTCAAGATGATACATGGCAGAGATGAGCTTTAAAGATCCATTTGCTATTGCATCTTGAATTGATTTACTTCTTTTTGGAAGTAAAGTATGCTGACGAGTTAGATTTGCATTAACATGATTGCTTTCATCAAGGCAAAAACTATCCTGTATTTCTTTTAATAATAAGCTTTCTGAACCCTGTGTTTCTTCTGCTGCTTTCACTGCTCCACAATGTGTATGACCTAGGATTATTAGATGAGAGATATTGAGATGATTTACTGCATATTCAAGACTAGCAATTACTGTTTCATCAATTGAAATGTTTCCTGCGATTCTAACAACAAAAAGATCTCCAACAGATGAATTAAAAATAAGCTCGGGTATGACCCGAGAATCCGCACAAGTAAGAACGGCAATCTTAGGTGATTGCCCTTCTACATGTTGTGCAAAGATATCTTTGTATTCTTGTTGATATTGTTTGTTTTTCTCTTGCAACTGTTCAATGAGTTCATCGGTTTGAGTTTGCATATTTATTTGCCTTTCATTTTTGTTTAGTTGTTGATTTTTGGTTTATATATAAAACCAATAAATGCTGCGATGAAACACATTAATGCTGCAGGAATAAATGCATAAGAGAAACTTAATCCCGCATCTTGAATGATTCCTGCTAGAAGTGTGGGTCCAACAATTCCACCAATGGCATATGATGTGAAAACAAAACCATAATTCAAACCAACATTCTCTGCACCAAATGAATCCGCAGTTGCTGCTGGAAATAATGCAAAGTTTCCACCAAAGTTAAACCCAATTAATGCTGCTGCAATATAGAAAAATATTGGATTTCCAGTTGTAAAAAAGAAAACTGCCATCATGATACCTTGGAAGATAAACATGGCTATCAATGCATTTTTCCTTCCGATATTATCTGAAATCTTACCCCATACAATTCTTCCAAGTCCATTGAAAATTGGAAGGCATACTGCTGCACCAATAACTGCAAAATCTAATGCTTCTTGTGCTGTAAAGCCATATCTTTGAAATCCTTCTGTTGCATTATTGGCAAAGTTTGCAATGTTTCCAATAACCATTAATCCAGCAAGAGCACCTATTAGAAACATGCCCCAAAGCATATAGAATTGCTTTGTTCTTAGCATTTCTTTTGGTAGGAGAGCTATTTCTTTTTTTGTTTTCCCAGATTTATCTTTTTTTTCAACAGGGTTCCATCCTTTAGGTTTCCATCCTTGAGGTGGATTTCTCATAACAAGAGATCCAATTACTACAAGAATTAAAAAAAGAATTCCATAGATTTGAAATGCAGAATCTACATTTGCAACAGTGTAATTTCCAGTATCAATTAAACCAGTTATATTAAGAACAGATGGTGGTTTTGCCATAAGAATCCAGATAAAGGCACCAAAACCAAAACCTGCAACAGCAAGTCCTGAAACAAGTCCTTTTTTATCTGGAAACCATTTTATTCCAACGCCGATTGGTACAACATATGCTAAACCGATACCTGCGCCTCCAATAAGTCCAATTCCAATAAGTTTTAGAAGATAGTTATTACCAACAGAACCTGCAATTAAGTAACCTATGCCAAGAAGAACTCCACCAAGGAGTGCAATTTTCATTGGCCCATATTTCTTTTGTAATCTACCACCTATAATAGTAAATATTCCAAATGTTGCAAGGCCTGTGCTGAAAATAGCCTGTGTCATAGTTTTTGAAAATCCAAATGCTTCTGATTGTAATGCTCCTGTGAATGCTGACCATGCGTAAATAGCACCAAGTGCTACTTGAATCATGATAGCACCAACAACAACAATCCAACGATTCATAACCTTAATATCATCTGATGTTTTTTCTGGTGTCATAATGATAACCTTTGAGGAGGCTAAAAATAGGAAGTATTTAAAAAGCTTTCGAGAAAATGAAAATGAAATGTTAAATAATTGTTATGTTATATAAATTGATAATTATTTATGAGATATTTTATCATAAATGATATAAATAATTATATACAAAAATTGTTACATATTGGTTTTTACATAGAATACAAAGCAAGAGAGATTATCCTTAGGAGAGTACATTACTAACCATATAAATAAAACCTGTGGAAATCATAAAAACAACAATAAGTATTGCAAATATTTTTACAGCCCATTTTTTCAAGAAACGCTTAATATCTTTTATGATACCACCTCGGAACTTACAAGTATATAGAAATCATCAAATGTAATAATTCTTTGTTTGTCTTCACCTTTGACTTGTGTTTCCATTTTGAGTGTAATTAAACCTTGATTTATAAGGCTTTCATCAGATTTTTCAATTGATTCAACTTGGATGTCATTCCATGTGAGATCATTAGATTGTTCAATGATATTAATCAGTTCCTTTTGATGTTCTTTAATATATTTGATGAGTTGTTTACTTTCATTTTTAAATCTTGGTCCAATCATTGCATAATTTGGAATAATCTCTTTTACAATTTCTTCTACATCAGGTTTTCCTTCTATAAATTGATGATTTTTAGGAAGTTTCAATGTTTCAGTTATTAGAAATGATTGTTCTTTTAGATGTTTTATGATTTCCTTAGGGGCATAGGTTTTTGTGCTTTCAAGAGCTGCGTTTAAAGCAATCTTTTGTTGACTTTTAAATGATCGAACTTCTGAAACGTACTGTTTAACACATTCGCCACTTTTCATTTTTTCATTATCAATAATAATGGATTTAGGCCAGGGCGATATATGAATACTTTTTAATTGTTCAGATTGTTTAAAGAGATGATCAAATAGCTCTTCTGTGATATGAGGGAAAAATGGTGAAAAAAGTTTCAGCATTCCAAGGCCAAGATTATAAAGAGTGAATTGAATACTTTCTTTTTCTTTATCATTATAAGTGTATGCTTTTACTAGTTCAAGATAATGATCTGCAAGTTCATGCCATAGGAAATATTCTATCTGTTTCATTGCAGCAGCATAGTCATAAACATCCATTTGCTTGGTGACCTTTTCAATCATTAGACCATATTTAGATAAAATCCAAGTGTCAAGCATGGTTAAAGTTTCAGGTTTTTCTGGAATTTGATCCAATGAAATATTTTGTGCCATGAATTGGATAACATTCCAGAGTTTTCGAAGAAGTTTTTTACCTCGTATCACATCTTTTTCCCTAAATGCATTATCTTCACCAAGGGAACAGCTTGCTGCATAACAACGAAAAGCATCAGTACCATATTTGTTAATAATCTCGATAGGATCAATAACATTTCCAATGCTAGCATGCATAGGAGTTCCATCCTCTGAAAGAATAAATCCACCCATCATGATGTTTTCAAATGGCTTATTGTTTGTAAGAAGGTTACATCTAAGGATTGTATAAAACGCCCAAGTTCGAATGATGTCATGGGCTTGTGGTCTTACTGACATTGGATAGAGTTTTTTGAATTTTTCATTATCACGTTGCCAAAATGTATTATATAATGGTGATACGGAAGAATCCATCCATGTATCAAACACATCCTCACAGGCAACTAGATCACCACCACATTTTTGGCATACTGCTACGGGTGGTTTGTCAATTGTTGGATCAACATAACAATCCTCAATACGAGCAAGAACAACCTCCCCACATTCGCCACATTCCCATATTGGTATTGGTGTTGCAAAATATCGTTGACGAGAAATCACCCAATCCCATTCAAGACTATTCACCCATTCCTCAAGACGTATCTTCATAAATTCTGGATACCAATTCATATCATTACTTGATTTTAATACCATTTCTTTGAAATCGGTGGTTTTTAGGAACCATTGTTTTGCATTAATGAACTCAACAGGCGTTTTACAACGCCAACAAACACCAACATTTTGATCTAAATCAAATTGTTTAATAAGAAGATTGTTCTGTTTCATATCTTGAATGATGGTTTGTTTAGCATCTTTTATTGTCATTCCCTTGTAAGGTCCACAGATCTCTGTCATCTTTCCTTCTTCGTTGATACTCATTTCAAGGGGAAGTTTGTATTTGAAAACCCAGTTTAAATCCTCTTTATCTCCAATCGTACAAATCATAACTAGCCCCGTTCCAAACTCAGGGTCCACTACATCATCTTCGATAATTTTTACTTCTTTTTCAAAAACAGGTACCTTTACAATTTGATCAACAAGCCATGGTGCTCGTTCATCAGATGGATTTATTGCAACAATTTGACATGATGGAAGCATTTCAGGTCTTGTTGTTGCTATCTCAATATAAACTCCAATGTTATCTTTTCCAATCCCTGGAAATTTAGTGATATTATCTGATTGTTCTTCCTTAAAATAAAATTTTATGATGTTTAATTTTGTTTTATTATCCTTATATGTGACTTCTGCATCAGCCATTGCAGTCATACATCGTGGGCACCAGTTTACTGGAAATTTACCTTTATAGATGAGGTCTTTTTTAAAAAGTTCAATGAAGCTGATCTGAGTGATGCGTCTATAATATTTTGCATCTGTTTGGTAATAAACACTTGGATCCATGCTTTCTCCAAGGATTTGGAATTGCTCAATCATTGTTTTTATATTTTTATTTGCAAACTCTGAGCAGAGTTTTGTAAATTCATGACGATCAATGTCTTTTCTAGTGATGTTAAGTCTTCGTTCTACACGTTCCTCAATAGGGATTCCATTAACATCAAAACAGAGTGGGAAAAAAACATTATATCCTCTCATACGTTTGTAACGAGCAGCAAAATCAATATGTGTGTAATGGACAGCATGACCTGCATGAAGGGGACCTGACGCATATCTTGGAGGAACATCAATACTAAAAATTTCTCTATCGTCCTCAAAGTTGAAGTGATAAACCTTTGTTTCTTCCCATTGTTTCTGCCATTTTTTCTCAATCTGTTTTTGATCATAAGCATTTGATGTCATAGATAGTATTCCTCAAATCAAATTTTTTATTTTAAATCATATCTAAGATACATTGATTATATGTTAAGACAAAGTGGTTTTTACATGAAAGCAAAATGATATTTAAATATGTTTATTTCAAAGTAGAGAAAAGCGTTTTTTTTATGTGGAATTTATGATTTTTTTGTAAATATTTTGAGTTTTTGTCAACAATACTATTATATGAGAATATTCTATGTTATGTTGAAAGAATATTATTGACAACCTAGAAATAGATTAAATAAGGTTAATAAATATTTTTTTGGGGAATACAATATGATAGAACCATCAAGACAACTCTGTGATTTTTTTCTAAACAATACAAATGATATCATTTTTATCGTAGATAAAGAAGGAGTAATTCAATTTGTCACTCCTTCAATTATTAAATCTTATAAATTAGAACCTGGATCATTTATTAAATCACAGTTTTTTGAATTAGTTGATGAAAAGGATTTAAAAAATTTTAATAAAAAATTTCAAACCATAGTAAAGAAAAAAACAAATATTGAAATAAAATCATGTTCTATATGTTTTCCAGGTTCTACAACAAAGAAATTTCAAGTGTTACTACATAACATGATTGATTATTCAACAATTAATGGAATAGTTATTATATTAAGTGAAATAAAAGCAATTAATCAAAAAAATAGTAGAATACAAGAAAGTATTGATAATTATAAAATATTATTTGAGAATGCCCGAGAAGCTATTTGTATTGCTCAAGGTGAAAAATTAGTTCTTGTTAATGATTCTTTTGAGAAACTATCTGGTTTGAAAAAAGAGGAAGTTTATAAGAAAAAATTTGTAGATTTTATTCATCCTAATGATCGAGAAGATGTGATTAATCGATATCATAAACGTTTGAAAGGTAAGGGTGGAGAATCAGGTTATCAATTCCGAATTGTTAATCTAAATAATGATATTTTATGGGTTGAAATCCATGTTTCTTTGTTTACTTGGAAGGGTAAACCTGCAACATTGAATTTTTTAATTGATGTCACTGGAAAAAAGGAAATTGAGGAAAAATATCAGTTTTTATTCAATACAATTCCTGATGCACTTTCAGAAGTTGATTATGAAACAAGAAAAATTATTTCTGCAAATGATGAAATGATAAAACGATTCCAGATCCCAAGAGATAAATTGATTGGGATGAATTATAGTGAGCTTTTACCAAATGACATTCATAATGATCGGGGGAGAATTGGTGAGGAAGTGATGAAAGAAAATAAGATGCAGAAATTTATCGATCAAAGGGGTAATTATTTTTTAGAGAATTCATATATTCCAGTAAAATATCCAACAGGTAAAAAGACATTATTTATTATTTCAAAAGATATAACTGATATCAAGCAAGCTGAAAAAGAAGTGGTTCTCTCAGAAAATAAATTCAAAGAGATATTCAATTCTTCAACTGATGCAATTTTCATTCATGATATAAAAGATTTAAGAATACTTGATGTTAATGATGAGACCTGTAAACGATTTGGATATACTAAAGAGGAAATATTAAAAAAATCGGTAAATGATCTGTCCGATACAACATTATTTGATATTAATTCACCTCAATCAATTGAATTAATCAAACAAGTACTTTCGGGAAAAACAGTTAAAATTGAATGGTTGTCAAAAACAAAAAAAGGAAAATTATTTTGGCATGAAATAAATGGAAAATTAATTGAATTTGATGGGAAAAAACGATTTCTTGCGGTTGCACGTGATATAAATGAGCGTAAAGAGGCAGAATTTAAAATCAAAGAAAGTGAACGAAAATATCGATTTTTGTTCAATAGTTCAAGAGATGCAATCATGACTTTGATTCCTCCAAATTGGAATTTTTCATCAGCAAATCCTGCCACACTTGAATTGTTTAAAGCAGAAGATGAAAAGGAGTTTGTTAATATTAGCCCCTGGGATATTTCATCAGAATATCAACCTGATGGATCATTATCATCGGATTTGTCAAAAAAGATGATTGAAAAAGCAATTAATGATGGTTCAAACTTTTTTGAATGGACTCATAAAACTCTAAAAGGAGAAGAGTTTCCGGCAAGTGTTTTGCTTACTCGTGTTGAACTAGAAAAAGGAAAACCTTTCTTACAGGCAACTGTTAGAGATATTTCATATCGGAAAAAAACAGAGGATAAATTAAAAAAATATTCTGAAAATCTTAAAAATCAGGTAGATAAAAAAACATATGAGTTAAAAGAAACACTTGAACGATTAAAAGATTCAGAGAAGAAATATAGAAATCTGTTTGAAATTGCACCTATAGGTATTGGAATTATTGATAAAAACACAAATATTATTGAGATTAATAAAGCATTTAAAGAGATTACAGGGTATCATTCAGAAGGAGATAGACGCCCAGATATTGACTTTGATTTACATTGTGTCAATAAGAAAGACCGTGAAATTATCCATCAGAAATTGTTTAAAAATGGTTGTGTAGCTAATTATGAGATACAGTTAAAAAGAGCAAATGGGGAGATATATACTGCTCTTCTCAATATAAATACTATTCATGTCAATGGAAAACCATGTTGGCTCACTATTGAGCGTGATATCTCAGAATTAAAAATCAAAGATCAAGAGATAAAGAATGCATATTCATATCTAGAAAATACGATTAATAGTGCATCGGAAATTATTTTTTCTGTTGATAAAAAATTAAATTTTACAATGTATAACAACTCATTTTTAGATCTCATTGATGACCATAAAAAGAGAATCAAGGGAATTTCATTGAAATCTTTTATTGAAAATCCATCGGTTATTACTGATTGTATTCATAAAATTAAAAAGGGAAGAAAAACTGTTAAAGATACGGTCAGTATTAATTCAAAGAATGGCGAAAAACGATTATTTTCTTTTTCTATCACAGGGATAGGAAATGATAGAACAAATCCAGAAGGATTTTTATTTATTGGTGTTGATATAACGGTTGATGCTTCTCGTTTTGGAAAAATAAGAGAGGGAATTGGTTATCTTGTTATTGATCCTTCACAAAATAAGATTTTTGATTTGATGGAATATTTACAGATTAAGGGTTACAATGGAGCTTTTCATACACGATTGAATCCAGAATACCAGAAGAAAATTAATTATGATGATTCTCTAATTCTGGAGCTGTATCCTGAAATTCCTTTTAATTCACCTCCTTCTGAGGATTATCTTCAAAAACAGTTAAACCATATCAAAAAACAGGTAGAAACTCATCCTAAATGCTTTATTGTAATAGATAGGGTTGATTATTTACTTACATTTTTCAGCTTTGATATGTTATTAAAATGGCTTTATTCAGTATCTGCAATGATTGCAAAGCATCAAGCGATACTTTTTATTCATATTCCACAGGATTTAGTATCTAATGAACAGTTTGCATATCTGTCAGCAGAGTTCTCGCTTCTTCCAGATCAACATATAGAGAATATTTCATTAGAAGAACCGGTCTATAAAATACTCACATACCTGAAAAGCGAACAAGAAAAAAACGTCCTAGTCTCATATCATAATGTTGGTAAAAACTTTAATATCTCAAAAATTACGACGAAAAAAAGATTGGATGAGCTAGAAAAACATGGTCTTATTAGTATTCATGAAAAAGGAAGGATGAAAGTTATAAGGCTTACTGGAAAGGGTGAAAAATTACTTAATAAAAGAGAAGTAGTTTAAAAAAAAAGAGAATTATGTCAACAGTATGTGCTGTTGACCATATTTTTTGTTTTATTCTAAAATGATGTTCCCCAGGCAAACAATGCTGATCCTGCAAAACAGGTAATGCCTGCTTGTTGGCTTTCAAGAACTTTTGGTATGAATACATAGATTCCAACAAAACCAATCATAATTCCCATTTGTCTCTGGAAAAGAACTTGTTTTGGTGAAAGATTATTTCCAAATATCATACTAAATCCATTATCTGGATAGCTCCATGTACTTACTATTTTTTTAAATTGAACTCTTCCATGATACCGACTTAGTTGTCTTCCTTCTCCAATACTAATGATTGGGCAGCCAGGTAATACATTAATGATTCCTTTATCAAACAGATCCATACCTTCACCTTTACCGCATCTTTTGAAAAAGCTTCTTAATGCATTCATAAGGCCGTTATGATCATTTTTATAGGAAAACTGTTCAATGATTGTTGAAAGTTCCGTTATCTCTTCACTACTTAGTGAAATAATCTTAGATCCAATGCTTCCATCTGCTTTAAAAAATGAAAGTTCAATTGGAAATATATCTACGTCTTCTTTAATGATTGCTCCTTGAACTGGAATAACCATAAGTCCTAGAAACAATGCTGTAATTCCTATTGCAGTTATTTTTTTTGGGTTCATAATAATCACATTTCCCCTTTATATTATAATATATTTTGTAGTTATTTAAATCTTTCCCCATTAATAATATTTTCTTTATTGAATCACTTATTTAAATTCTTTTAATTTTATGTTTTAATCTATATCTTGAATTCCTTTTTGCTGTGAAAGAAGTGATTTTAATTCACTTAAATTCTTTTGAATATCGTCAATTTCCTGTTTTTTTTCTTCTTGGAAATACTCAAAGATATCATCAATTTCAGTGCTAAGTTTATAAATATAAATTGGTCTACCTTTTCCTTCTTTTTTTTTATTGGTTTTACTTATCCATCCAAGATCTGTAAGTTGTTGCATGGCAACGCTTACCTCTGGTTGTCTAAGATTAGCACCTCTTTCGATATCTGCTGACCTGCAATAATCTACTCTTGATATATACATGAGTGTTTTTGCAAGATTTTTTGGTACGCCAAGATCGCTAAACACATCAATAACTTTTTTATCAGTTGTATTTAATGTTTTTTCATTCATACTATCACTATTATTATTACTCCCACATATAAATATGTGAATTCTTATTTAAATTTTGTCATATTTTATAAAAATTTTATAAATAAAAAAGGTAACATTATTTATTTTAGGCCTTAGTCAAGATAACCCAATGCTTCTTCAATTCGCCCCATTTCAATACCTGTGGTCACTGTTCCAACGACAAAACCATGGGAGTTGGCGATAAGGCCACTGCCAATTAAAGGAACACCATGATTGATTGTACCAATCATAACAGACACTTTGAATAAATCAGTAAGCATCTGTTTCTCATCATCAGTAACCTCCGGATGACACAGCAAGCCTTTATTTGTCGCAACTGCTGCCATTCCAACAGTTTTCAAACCTGCAATTGTTCCTTTTTCTAATGGAACTTTTAGTACATCTTCCATCTCATGAATCATGTCATCATTCATATCTGGATGTACTAGACCACCATGGTCATTAATTAGCATATCATTTCCTACTGCATTTAATACATCAGAAACAATAAAAACATCAAAACCTCGATCTGTAATAAGTTTAATATTATGCTGATCTGTTAGATCCGTTGTAATAATACCATTTTTGTTCATTACAATTAATGAACCAATAATTGTAGTATATGCAATACTCATCTCAATTAGATCTACATTAAGAGTTTCAGCTAATTTTTGTTTAGTTTTCTTTAAAAGTCCTTTTTGTAAAAAAGCTACATCATCATTAGCACGACAATATACTCCAACATTTGGATTTTCATGAAAATCCACTTGTAAAAACATTTACTAGTCACTTTCTTTGATATCTTTATCAGATGATTCCTTTTTCTTTTCATTATCTGATGATTCAGTCTTTTTCTTTTCTTTTACAGGTTTCGCTGATTCTTTTTCCTTAGGTTCTTCTTCTGCTACATCTGCTGATTCGTCAGTACTGTTCTCAGATTCTGTTTCTTCTTCATCGGTTTCATCTGACTCTTTTTCAGTTTTCTTCTTTTTGATTTTTACGTCACCATCGGCTGTTGGAACCACATTATAATCATCTGCACCGGTGTCCATTTCCTCATCTTCGTCTGCTTCTTCATCTTTTAAGAGGATTGGTTGTTTCTTTGCTTTTTCATCCTGTAAGATCTCACGACGTGATTTAGTAAACTCAAGCTCAGGGAGATAAACTTCCACGACACCATCATCAAATTTTACTGCTTTGACACGCAGTTTATTTGGCATATTGTATTTTCCACGTTTCCATACTTCATGATTTAATGATTCATCAATCCAAATATCTGATTCTTCAACCTTCATATGTTTGATGAGGTATTGTTTCACACGTTTCATTGCTGTTGGAGCAGCAATGGAGCCAGGGTAATTCTTTTTCTTTAAAGGAATAACGTATATTTTTTCTGTTTCTTCTGCCATAGCGCATCAAATTTTATACTTTTTTCATTTTATTTCGTCGCCAGTGACGAGTTTTAGGATGGCGTGTAAACCGACGGTTTGTTCGTATCATAATCCATGCCGGAACACGACGGTTACTTTTCGTAGCTTTATTTAACTTCATTTTTTTACTTAATGGTTTATGAGTGGACATATCATTTACCTTCTTTTAATATTGATATTAATATCACGTTTTTTTGGTATTATTCTTTGGAGTAGTTGTCTTAGTTGGTCATCATCTATTTTTTGATTTAGCCTACCACTTTGAGCAAGCATTATTAATTGATTTTCAATTTCATCACAGATATTTGGACGAGCAAGTTTAATATTATTTAACCGTTCTCTTGCTTTTGGAGTCAATACGGATCGAAGAATCATTTTTTTCTGTTCTTCGAATTGTTTTTGTTGTTCCTCTTGACCTTCCATTGATTGTTGCAGTTGTTCTTCCTGCTGGAGTTCTTGAATTCTTTTCTTTCTTAATTTTTCAAGTTCTTCATCCATGGTATAAAACCTATTTCCTTTCCACTTGTTAATACTTTTCTAATCCTGGATAGGATGATACAACCTGTGATTTTACTTCATATGCGGTGTTATCCATAAATTTTTTGCCTTTTGGAGTTATAATCCTTCCTTTACCCTTGATTTTTGTGACATATCCTACTTGTTCAAGTTGTTGAACACAGCGACGGACAATAGTACCACTTCCACCTCGTGCATGAGATGGTTTACTTCCTCGATTACGTTTTCCACCATATTCTTCTTTTAATTCTTCAACACCAATGCCGTTTTTAATGTAGATCTTTCTAAGGATTGATGCGCAGCGGATATACCACCATTTTGGATTATCAGGAATGTTTTCCCTTGCAACACTTGTTTTTGCATATGTGTTTTGCTCAGGCATCTTAATAGCATCTTCTTTTTCGAGTTTTTTTGCAGTATTCTCAATTAATTCATATGCTGGAACATCATAGGCTGTAGTCATAGATTATCATTTTCTCCATATTATTTAATTATATATTATGAATCGGAAGTGAGTATCCGTAATATTTGATTCATTATTTAAGGATGCCGGCTGAAATCCCCTTATCATTTGAGGGGAATCCGAGTTATTTTTTTGCAATGAAAACATTGTTTAATAATCCTTCCATGATTAATACGGATACGACAGGTTAATTGTGGATACAAATACGAGTAGCAGTATTTGCAATATTTATGTTTAAGATCATGAGGGATAGGTGAAACATTTTTCATAGAAAGATTTCGAGCATGAATGATATATCTATTCGCAAGAGTGATATCTTTTTGCTTTACTTTTGATTCAGCAAGTGAAAATAATGTTCTGATTCGTTTTTGTGTTATAATCTGAATCATTTTTTTTGAAATTTTTCTTTTACTCATCTTTCAATATGAATTATAATTTTTTATAAATAGATTTGTAAGATGTAAAAATAAAAAAAAGGTAGATGATGGTGTTTATACCATCTCAGGATCAGGATTGAACAAATTTTGAATAATTTCAATGAGTTGAGGAATAAGCTCAAATAATACTTGTATGGCATTAATTAAAGCTTGTATTAATGCAATAATGCCTAAAACCCCTTGTACAATTGATATTATTTCCATAACAAGTTGAATAATAACCGTTATTAACTGAATTAAAATATCAATAATTCCGTTTGTTTCAGGTGAACTAATTGCTATATCCGAATCAAGAAGTGATTCAAAATTTTCAATTTTTTCGATTTGTTTCATTAATGGTTCGCTGTGTGCTGTTGGCACTGCTGTTGCACTTGAAACCATTAAGAAAAGAATACCTACTATTCCTATACCCATAAATATCTTTTTCATTTTAAAAAACCCATAAATAATATTAACAATGGTATATTTAAATATTGCTTTAAATAAAATAATAACAATTTAGTAATATATAATCATATAACTGTAACGATAAAAAGATTTTAACTAAATGTGAAGGCGTATTTCGATTGCTTTTTCAAACATTTCATTCCAAGAAGTAAAAATTGTATTTGTTTTTACAAACCTATTCCATTTTCTTGGATTTTTTAATACAATATTCTCATCAAATGCCCCAAGATAATTTTCAACTTCAATGGGACAATCTTCTAAGAAATCAATAAAACTATCAAAATTCGTATATTTTTGCATGAATCGATCATTGAACAACATATATATTGGAGCTTTTGACCCATTGTTATGAAGATTTTTATCAATGAGTTCGTTATGATCAAATGTTTTTCCACATGATTCGCAAACATATAATTTTTCAATACTCTCTTCTAACGGATATAATAATCCTTGACAGGATTGACAAATTAATTTTTTTTCTTGAATGTCGTTTCTTTTCGTTAAGATTTCTAATAATCCCATATTCAAATCTCCATTAAGTGTTATAAAAATAATATGTTGAATAATCCTTTATTAACTGAATGTGGAAAAATATCAAAGTGAAAATATGAAATGGTGGTATAAAGGACATCAAAAAACACCAATATTGTTAAATATCAAAATCTATTTATAAATGATGTACCATTAATTAAATAATAAGGGGCATTATTAATGAAAAAAAATCAAAAATACCTGATAATACTTTTAATTTTTATACTTTTTACAATACCAACATTTCCTTCAATTCATTCTGATCCAATAGACATTGATCCACTTGTCGATATTTCGATTACTATTGATATTTTAAAAATTAGATCTCTTGAACATAATGATCCTCAACTAGATTTTAAAGAGATAATTGATGAAGATAGTAACCCTGATTTCTATATTGTTGTAGATATCACAACAATAAATGGGTCAATTGCAGTTAATCGGCAGTATATCTCAGATATTTTTTGGAATACCAAATATATTTATGATACACCATATTCTTTAACAATTAATGTGCCAGATGAATCGGAGATAGTTGATATTGTGATTCAACTTTGGGATGCAGCAGATGGTGGAATGAAAAATGATAGATTATGTGATATCAGCCCAGATGCTGGAAATGATGATGATGCATATGATGTTGAAATCACTTATAATTTAAGAACGGGTCGTTGGAGTGGTGATGATGCACTAAAAGATGCATCAGGGTATGGCCGACTTAATGGTTGCGACGATGGAACAATATACACATTGGATCGAGATTGTGAGCTGTGGTTTACAATAACTCAAAATGATTATGATAATGATTTAATTCCATATTATATGGAAAACGAAGTATATGGTACAAATCCAATGGTTGATGATTCGGATTTAGATATTGATAATGATGAAATTCCAACATGGTGGGAATGGAAATATGATTATGATCCAACGGTTTGGGATGACCATTCAGTAGATATTGATAATGATGGGCTTACAACATTACATGAATATAAAACATCCCAATGGTTCTCAGATCCATATACCAGAGATTTATTTTTAGAGCTTGATCAAATGGAAGAAGGTCCCAATAACATGATAAGTGAATTTCCGAATGGGGCAAAAGAATTGTTATATACTGCTTATGATCGTCAAAATGTGGTTTATCATCTAGATGATGGCACTTGGATTGGTGAAACAGGTTCTGAATATATTCCATTTGATCCGGTAACTGATTTTAGTGAACTACGACAGATCTACACGGATTATTTTTTACATGGTGATGAAAATAATCCAAGAAGAGAAATCTTCCATTATGGTGTCTTGATCTATAGGAGTAATATGGTTCAAGGTATGGCGTTTGGTCCAAATCGTTTTCAGATTTCTGCAGGTCTGCTTGAAAAAATACAAATTGAGGAGAAAGGATTTGATCGTGATGTCAGCTATGCAAGCTGCTATATGCATGAGACAGGTCATACTCTTGGATTTAACCCAATTCCAGGTCATGGTAAATGGGGCTGGTTGTTGCGTTTAACATTACCTTTGTATAAAAGTTGTATGAGTTATGGATGGATGTATCGTATGGTAGATTACTCAGATGGATCTAGACCTCATCTAGGGCCTTTTATTGGAGATTATGATGACTGGGAACGAATGGATTTAACATATTTTCTTAAAAATTGGTAAATAAGTGAATATTGAAGCATATTTCAATTAAAAAAAATATTTTGTTTGTGATTCAATCTTTCCACTGAGGTGCTCCTTTTGTTACTTCAACTTTTTAATTTAAATCAGTAGATAATTTTGGAAGATTCTACATAATGTTTGTTTTAGTCTCATATAATAATATAAATGTATCTTGAAAAATGTATTGTGAAACCAAAAGACGTGTGTCACCACTTTTGTTACATGTTAATGTCGGAAAACAAAAATCCTGAAACAAAAGGTAATATATCTCATTAAGTTACACACTTTATCCAAGATTCATAATACCAAAGATATTTTATGTTGTTGTAATATGTGCCCTTTGAATAGTAAAAGAAAAAACAACCCAAACAGTTTTTTTATCAGGGTTCAAATGTCAAAGTTCTTTTATTAAATAAACCCAATTAGGGAGAAAAAAATGATTAACTTCCTTTTTAATGGTTTGACTGATGAGATATTGGATAAGAATGAGAAACGAAAAAATATAAAAAACGAAAAAACTTGTGAAATAAAGATGTCATTCAAAAAAGTTCTATTAATCAAACCATCTGGGAGACATGGGCTGTCTTTTGCATTTGATATTATTCCAACAGGATTTGAATATATAGCCGCATTTATTGAAAATGATGTTGATGAAGTTAACATTATAGATCTAGAAATGGAACCTAAGCCGATTCAACAAACTATTGAAAAATATCTTGAAGAACTTAGGCCAGATATTGTTGGAATTTCAATGTCTGCAACAGAACATAGTGAAGGTTTAGAAATAGCACAATTAGCAAAAAACCATGATATTATGACAGTTCTTGGAGGTTATCATCCCACTGAAATTCCTGATGAATTACTTTCACATTCACAAGTAGATTTTGTGATTAGAGGTGAAGGTGAGCAAACAATGCAGGATCTTGTTATTGCGGGTGATGCATCTAATATTAATGGCATTTCATACAAAGAGAATGGGGTGATAGTTCACAATCCAGATCGTGAGTTTATTAAGGATTTAGATGGTATAAAATTTCCCGCTAGACATCTGAGAAGATATAAGTATAATACAACGTTAATGCCAGATAGGGAACATGATGTTATTACCACATCAAGAGGTTGCTGGGGTCGATGTAGTTTTTGTTGTGAACCTACAATGAGTGGAAGTTCTCAGCGATATCGATCACCTGAAAACGTGATTGAAGAGATTTTAGAAATAGTTAAATTTCATGATAACAAACCTATCAGCATTGAAGTAACAGACCCACATTTTATGGGAAAACCTAAGATTGTTGAACAGCTTTGTGATCTATTAATTCCATATAACCTTGACATAAGATTTGGTGTAAAGGTGCGACCTGACTCAGTTGCAAAACATCCAGATATAGTTCGGAAAATGATAGCAGCAGGTATTGATGGCTTTGAAATGGGTATTGAAAGCCCAAATATGAAAGATATAAAATCTACGTCAAAAGGGTTAAAAACAGATGTTCATGTTAAAGCTGTTAACAATATTAAAAAATGGGGTGGAAGTGCTGGTGGAACACTTGTAATTGGTTTACCAGATCAGACCGAAGAAGAAATATTACAATTTCCGATTTATGCTAAAAAAATTGGACTTACAAGCTCTGCTTTTGGTATCGCTACACCATATCCTGGAACAAAATTTTATGAGGAATTGGACTCACAAGATTTGATATTTGAAGATGATTGGAATCGATTTGATGAAATGCATTCAGTGTTTAAAACTAAACATCTTTCAAGTGAACGTATTGAGGAGTTGGCCTCTATTTGTATGGCAAAATTTTGGACAATAGATAGATTCATTGAAAAAGAAAGGATGGGCGTAATTAAAAATAAGACAAAAAAACCATTAATGAAATTCATTAATGACAGAATGCATAATCTTGAATTTTCAGTAGATGCGGGAGTGCAACTTCAAGAAGGTAATTTTAGTCAACATGCAAAAGAATTTCTAGATGCATCACCAGATCCAGCAATAATGGAGTATACAAAAAAAATTGGTATGCATAATGTTGTTGAAATGTCTAGGTTTTTAAATTTACTTGGTGAACAAAAAATTCAGATGTCTTTAAGAAATGATGGAATGACTCCTACTAGCTGGATTTTTAAAACAACAAAAGAAAAAGTTGAATATATTCAGGTTATCTGTGGAAAGCATGATGACTGCTCAATTGATTTTGATATAGATCTTCGGGAGTTTAGGATAGGACAAAGTAACTTTTCGAATATTGATAAAGCTCGAGTTGTTGCTAAATTACTCACTTCAAACAAAGGCATTAAAAGAAAAATCAATCTGATTCGTTTACTGGCGGCAGGGAGTATTGATGCCATTAAATATTTTGGAACAAGAAACAATTCTCAGATGGAGCCAGTAAACGAAAATTCAAATATTGTTTTATCTAATAGTGGCGAGGTATGAGTGATAATCATTCAACTACCAAATAGAAACTGTTTATTCTAAGGTTTTTTTTCTATATAAACTAGAATTTTTTCTTCTATGATTAATTTATTAATTTTTTCAGCATCCCTCACCCTCAACCATATATAATGTGTACTAAATAGTAAGTTTTTAAAAACCTTAACAAAAAATGAATTATTTGTATCTTTTTGTACAATTTATTTGAAATCAAAAGATTCCCTATTTCTATAATAAAAATGATTATTGAAACAATGTATAATATTGTGGGATTTTCCCATTTTCTAGTAATATTATTTCTTTTAATAAATCTTCAAATATGGGGATATTTTTTTTAACTTGATTATTTATTCACATTTTTCATTATGACTAACTTCATTGTACGATCTTATATAAAAAAGGATGAAAAACAGGTTATACAACTTTGGAAAATGAGTAATTTAATTATTCCAAAAAATAATCCTTTGAGAGATATTGATGAAAAAATAAGATTTCAACCAGATCTATTTCTTGTTGGATTACTCGATAAAAAATTAATCGGTACGATAATGGTTGGATATGAGGGCCATAGAGGTTGGATTAATTATTTAGCGATACATCAAGAATTTAGAGGCAAAGGATTTGGGGTAAAATTAATGGATTATGCAACTGAGATATTAACAAATATGGGATGTCAAAAAATTAATGTTCAGATAAGAAAAACAAATAACTCAGTAATTGAATTTTATAAAAAACTTGGTTTCACAGATGATGAGGTAATAAGTTATGGGAAGAGGATTGAAGAAATTGATAATGTTTCAAAATAAATAGAAAAATTTCAAATCTGAGTTGATTTTTAATATTTGAAATCAAATATCTGATATTCACATATTTCATTAAACCCAATTTTTTTATAGATATGATTGGAAATAGGATTTTCTAAATCTGTAAGTAACGAGGAATAAAGGTATCCTTTACATAACGATTTTTTACATAATTCATATACAAGATTAGTTGCGTAACCTTTATATCGTAAGTTATCTGGTGTATACACATACCCAATTGAGAACCCTATTTTGTGAGCCCTTTCAAGAAAAACCATACTGACTGGTTTATCATCAACCCATAGAAACGCATTTCCTGATTTTATGATATACTCAACGTGTTTCTTAATCAAAACTTCATTTTCATAATTCAAATTTAAATCTTTTTGGAATAAAAGAGCCCAATCATAGATAAGATCAAAATGTTTTTCTTCTGCTTCTATTAAATATCCATTACATAGTTCTATGGGATTTAAATGATTTAATACAAAAAGAGCCATCTTCATTTTTTGAAACGATGAACAATTCTTCTTTAAAGACCATTGTTTTGAAAAAAGTGAGGATAGATCATTTTTAGCGTTAACACCAGACAATGAAATATTACTATTTTCAAGATGTTCAATAAGACAGTTTAATGATTGTATACTTGGTGTGTCTTCTGAATATAGAACGATTGGCCATGGAGGCGTTAAAAAGGCTGCAAGTTTCATGTTCCCTTGATCTTCTATGGTTGAAAGAAATGGTTTTGTTTGATAATGATTAGGATTCTTTAATAAAGTGGATGTTAAACCGATCATTAGTTCATTTTCAAAGGGTGTTGAAAAATCATTTTCTAGGATAGATAGAAAAGTTGATGGATCTGAATATTCAGTGATTTTCATAATATTTGTTATTAAAAAGGTTACTGATGAAACTTTGTATTAATCATTATTTATTGATGTTATATTCAAGTTTTAAATAATAAAAATTTAAAATAAGGAGGAGGGCTTGATTCAGAAACTCCACCTCATCTTTTTTTATTAAATAACGTATTCTAAATTGTAGACCTCAGGATCTTTTGATCTTGATATTTCAAATTGTTTATCTTTACAAAGCTTAATCATCGATCTATTTTCTTTAAGAACCTCGCCAACAATTCGTTTCACCCCTTTCATTTTTGCCATTTCAATAGTAAAATCAAGAAATTCAGAACCTAAGCCTCTACGTTGCCATTTATCCGTTACAATCAACGCAAATTCAACTTCATCTTTTTCTCCAGGTGGAAGAATAATACGAGTTACGCCAAGAAATCGTTTTTTCCCATCTTCTTCAATTTCTGCAACAATTCCAACTTCACGGTCATAATCAATATTACAAAACCGTACACGCATTGCATGATCTGCTTCTTTGATTAATCTGAAGAACCTAAAACGTACTGATTGCTGTGAAAATGTGTTAAACATGTCAAGCCAGAGATATTCATCTTCAGGTTTTATTGGTCGTAATAGAATTTTTGTACCATCTTTTAATGTAATATTCTTTTGATAATGACTTGGATATTTACTGATGATTAAATGAGGATGTTTATTAGGATGTTCATCAATAATTATTCTTGCATCAACTGCAATAAGGCCTTTATCTGTTGATTTCAAAGGATTTAAATCAATTTCTTTTATCTCTGGAAAATCTTCAATGAGGTGAGAAAAATTAATCATTGTCTCCTCTACTTTTTTCATGTCTGGTGCGACAAGATTTCGATATCCTGTTAGCAATGAATATGCCTTGGTCTGTTTGAGTATTTGTTGAGATAGAGCCTGATTTAATGGAGGGATTCCAATTGATTTATCTTTGAACAGTTCAGTATATATTCCACCCATTCCGAAAAGAATAACTGAACCAAAGATGGGATCTTTTTTTGAGCCTAAGATAAATTCAGGGCTTTGAGCATCTATCATCTGTTGGATTGTGACTCCATTTATTTTTGCGCCAGGTTCGGCTTTTTTTACATCTGCAATCATTTTCGTATATGCTTTTTCCACTTCTTCATCATTGCAGATATTAAGAATCACACCGCCACTATCACTTTTATGACTAATATTAGGTGAATGAATTTTCATTACAACGGGATATCCTATTTTTTTTGCAATTTGCATTGCTTCTTTTTTGTTTTTTGCAAGTATTGTTTCTGTGGTTTGAATCCCATAATAATTAACAATGGATTTTGATTCATCTTCGGTTAGAAGAGTTCGATTTTCCCTTTTTGCGTTTTTGATAATTTCATGAATGTTTTTTTCACTAGCTTTTTTGTCCTTCACAATACGTTCGATGGGTGTTTCAAATAAGATCTCGAGGTTACGAGCGTAATGATATAGATGCATATATGAACGTACCGCCCCTTCTGGCGTGTGATATGTTGGAACATTATTTCGATTTAGAATTTGTCTTGCATATTGTACGCTTTCCTCGCCGACAAAACTAGTTAGAATTGGTTTTGTTGATTTCTTGGAAATATCAATAACGGCATCTGCGAGTTTCTTAGGGTCTGCTACAACTTGAGGTACGGATATCACAAGGATTCCATCAATGTTTTTATCTTCTAAACAAACCTCAATTGTTTTCTTATAGACTTCATCATCGCTGTCTCCGATGATGTCAATTGGATTTGAATGGCTCCAATGAGTTGGAAGGAAAGCATTTAGTTTTTCCATGGTTTCATCAGATAATTGAGCAAGTTTTCCATTGTTTTCAATGATTGAATCTGTTGCAAGAACACCGGGTCCTCCGGCATTTGTTATTATTGCAAGGTTTGGTCCACGTGGACGAGGCTGTTTTGCAAGAATAGATGCACAATTGAATAATTCATCAATTTCTTTAACTCTAACGACACCTGCTCGTTGGAATGCAGCATCATAAATTGCATCTTCTCCTGCAAGAGCTCCGGTATGGGATGCTGCTGCTTTTGCACCTTCTGCATATCTTCCTGATTTTATTACGATGATTGGTTTTGAACGAGCAAAACTTCGAGCAGCACTCATAAATTTCCTTGCCTGAGTTATTGATTCAACATAGAGAACAATGCTTTTTGTATGAATGTCTCTTCCAAAATAATCAATAAGATCTCCAAAATCAACATCTAACATAGATCCTACTGAAACAAATGAGCTGAAACCCACACGTGAGGATGCAGCCCAATCAAGAAGAGATCCACATATTGCCCCACTTTGAGAAAAAAGTGCAATGTTTCCGTTGAGGGGCATGGTACCTGCAAAGGTTGCATTAAGGTTGAGGAATGGATTGATGATTCCTACGCAATTAGGCCCTATAAATTTAAATGGAGATAAAACTGTATTTTTAACAAATATGTTTGATGAAATAGTATTTAAGACTGAGGATCTTTGTGATTTGTACGCTTGTACTCCTTGTACACTTTCATGTTTTGGGTTTACAGGATAAACAATGCCTTCAAATCCGGAACCAATTAGGTTTCGAAAGATGCGGTATCCTGCTGCTTCTCTCTTATTACTTGCGCCAACTACGGCGATGCTTTTTGCTTTAAATATCTTATCTAGATGTTCAATGCCCATTTTTTTACATCCTTTTTTTATTATTTTTTAGATATTCTAATTGAATTGCGGATATTGGGCTCAACTATTTATAATTGTCGATATAAAACCTATTAATTTAGTATTTTATACGAATACATTTAAATATTATTCAATATTATGGGGTTATATGGATGACATTGATAGAAAAATATTGAATATTATTCAAAATGATGCAACGATTTCATATCAAACAATTGCAAAAGAATTGGATGTTGGAACAAGTACTATTCATTATAGAATTTCAAAACTAAAAAAACTAGGAATCATAACATCAGTATCTGCAATACTCGATCCTGAAAAAGTTGGTTTTGATGCAACAGCAGTAATAGGATTGAATGTGGAACCATTAAAAATGGATGAAATCGCAGAACATCTCTCCAACTTTAATGAAGTACAAAATGTTGCAACATCCTCAGGAGATCATGATCTCATCATTCAATTAATCGCAAGAAATGGAAAAGAGATATGGAAGTTTATCAATGCAAATATTAAAACAATTAAAGGTGTTGATAAAAAAATCCATGTATCTTTATTATTAGATGTGTATAAGCGCACCCCAACAATTGCACTATAAAAAATGAGCTATTGAGAAATTACTTCACTAGTTACTTGAATGATTTTTGAAAAATCAGATTCATTTTCAGCATATTTAGCGAATTCAACAAGGCTACAAAGATCAAGACATTGTTTGATATGATCATGTGGTTTTTTCAGTTTTTTTAAATATCTTATCATTTCAACATTTGTCATCTCTTCCTTAACACCATGATAATGACTTAAAAATAATCTAAGAGATTGACCTGCTTTACCATAAGCATCTTTGTATAATCCCTGTTTGTAATTTTTTTTTGCATCGTTTAATAGCCTATATGCTTCATTACGGTAATCAAATGGTTTTGAAATTATTGGTTTTTGTTTGCTTGTATCTACCTGTTTTTTTAAAATATATTTCCTATATAGATACAATGAAATAATTGAAATAGGGATAATTATCGCAAGAAGCAAAAAATACCAAGGCAAGTCTTCTTGCTTTTCTAATCGTACCTCTTTTAGTTCTTCGTCTTCAAACTCAGCTTGAATCATTGCCGTCTCATTTTTTTCATTTTTATATTCAATTTCAACGGTTGTGTCATTTCCATTTTGATTAAATGAAATATTTGTTTGATTAAAGCCTTCAGAATTGAGTTGCTCTTGGAAATCCTGAAACTGCTGACTTTGATTAAGGGTATCCATCATCTGTTGACGGTCTTCTGCCGTCTGTTTTTGTAATTCCGTGATTTCCCCATTTTCCATCCGTCCTTCAATATTTGCAGTTTCCCCTTCATCATTTTGATAAGAAAAATTGAAATCACCTGTGTTGTTGTTTTCATTATTAAACTGCTCTTCTGTAAGGTTATAACCTTGATTTTGCAGTTCCTCCTGCATTTCCTGAACTTCGTTATTTTCTTTGACGGATTGTTCAAATTCTTTTTTTTCTGCTTGCTGCTGCTGTATTTGCTGCTGCATCTGCTCTTTTAATGATTGACTATCTTGATTCATCTGATTGTTTTGCAGTTGCTCCTGAGGTGTTTGAGGTTGCTGCTGTTCTTGATTGTTCTGTTGAGTGGCATCTATGATTTTTTCAGAATTACTCTGCTGCGGATTTTCTTGATTATTCTGTTGCGATTCGTTTGATACAAAAAATATCTTAATGCCATCAAGGGAAACAACATAATCATCATCTTGTTCATCATATGAAAATTCTATACTAACAGTGTAGGTAACAGGCGTATTTGAAGAACCAAAATTCATCCCTAATGTGTTATTTCCTTTTTGAACGGAAAATGATTGCACATTCGATCGAGTTGAACTATAGCTTTGACCACCTTGATTAACGGTTTGAATGATGGAATAACTGATCTGTCCAGCAATATCTTTATCAAAAGTATTGTTAATGGTTAAAGGAATTACTGCTTCTTGACCTGTTAAAAAATAATACTCTGTTTGATTTATTGAAAATGTAATATCCTCAGCAGAAGTTAAAGGCATTATGATGAGTAGGAATAGAAGAAGTGGAAAAAGATTGATTTTTCTCATTGAATAATCCTTCCTTTACCGTAACGTAGGTAAAACTGAATGAGTAATAATGTGATTGCGGCAAAGAAAAACCAGTCTTTAATATTGGTTTCTTCTTGTTCACGTTCAATGTTTTCACTAATATTTTCATAAACACTGTCAAGAGTTGAGATATCAACAGATTTGAAGTAAGATCCACCGGTTTGAATTGCAATATTTTGAAGTGTTTCCTCATCTAGCTCTGCATAAACTGGGTTTCCCCACCAGTCTTCACCAAGTTTTACTTTTCCTTCTGAACCCATACCTATTGTGTTTACCTGTATTTGATTTGCAATAGCAAATTGAATAGCTTCATCAGGGGTGATAATACCTGCATTGTTCACTCCATCGCTAAGTAAAATTACTACTTTTTTCTTATTAGGGATTGAAGATGCCATATCGATGCCAAGGGTAAGCCCGTCACCAATTGCAGTTTTCCCTTCTTTTGCAGTAATTGAACGGAGTTTTTCGATCACTTTTTCTTTATATGGGCTAAGATATGCAGCAGTTGTTGCTCCTGATTCAAAAACAACAATTCCAGCATGATCCTTATCATTTAATGAATTAAGAAGGATTTCAGCTGAGCTTTTTGCTGCTTCAATACGGTTTGGTTGATAATCAGATGCAAGCATACTCCCTGAAATGTCAAGAACAAGTACAACATTAACTCCTTCTTTGGTTTGTTCTAGAGGTATATGAGGGTTTGCAAGGCCAATGATCATACATGCAATCATGCTAAAAGAGAGAAATAAAAGGATTTCACTTCGTTTTGATTTCTTTTTATTTCCAAGAGCTGATTTGATAAAACCAATATGGCTAAATTTCATTGCCTCTTGTCTTTTCTTTGCAACAATACGTCGGTAAAAAAGAAAAAGCAAAGGGATACAGATTAATGCTACAAGTATAATTGGATCATCAAAACCAGCCATATTATCGAATCACTCTCCGTAGTCTAATATTAAAAAATTTACGTAAAGGAATATCAAAAGGTTCATCAGTTAGAATCCTAACGATATCTATCTTAATTTTATGAAGTGATGTTATTAGATCAACTTCACGTTGTTTCATAAGTTGTGTATAATTATTTCTGAACTGTTCATCTGAGGTATCTACTAGTATTTGCTCGCCTGTTTCTTCATCCTCAAGTTCAATAAAACCAATATCTGGTATACTAAGTTCACGGTTATCAATGATTCGTAATGCGATAACGTCATGTTTGTTTTTCAAGATTTTTAAGGGGTGAATAAATCCATCATCAAAAAAATCAGACACCACAAAAATAATACTGCGTTTCTTGACAACTTTTGAGATATATTTTAGAGAATCATGAATATTTGTTATCTTTGATCTTGGTTTAAATGATACAAGATTACTGATGCATTTTAATACATGTTTTTGACCTTTTCGAGCAGGGATAAATTGTTCAATTACATCAGTAAAAAGAAAGAGGCCAACATTATCGTTATTCTGCATTGCACCAAACATAAGACTTGCAATGATTTCAATGGATTTCATCTTCTTTGAAACATTATTTCCAAAAGCACTTGATCCAGACATATCAAGAGCAAAATAAACTTGAAGATCTCGTTCCTCGATAAATTCTTTTACATAAGGGTGATCAAATCTAGCAGTCATCTTCCAATCAATTGAACGAATATCATCACCAATATGATACTCTCTGCTTTCAGAGAACTCAATGCCTTTACCTTTAAAAATTGAATGATAATTTCCGGTGATTAGACCATCAACTAATTGCTTTGTTGTAATCTCAATTTTTTTTACTTTTTTTATGATCTCTTTGGTTTGTTCCATAACAAATTTCCTATAACAAATATGATATAATTACAAATATTAATGAGTTGAATTCAACTAAGGTATAGCAATGTTTGCAAGAATTTTTTTAATTATTTCGTCACTGTTTATTTCCTCTGCTTCTGCCTCATATGTTAGTAAAATACGATGTCTTAGGACTTCATATGCAATTGCTTGAATATCCTCAGGTGTAACATATCCTCTTCCATGAACAAGAGCATGAGCTTTACCCGCAAGAATCAACCATAATGATGCACGAGGGGATGCACCATATTCAATATAATCCTCAAGATCAAGATCATATAAACTAGGATTTCTTGTTGCATCTACAATTTCAGAAACATATGTTTTAATCTTGTCATCTGCATATATCATCTGATTAAAATCCTGGATTTCTAGTATCCTTTTTAGAGAAAGAATCTTAGATGATGCAGGCATGATGCTTTCTGTGAATCGATTCATGATCTCAATTTCTTCCTCTTTTGAGGGATGGTTGATAAGAACTTTGAATACAAAACGGTCAAGTTGAGCCTCAGGGAGCTTATAGGTTCCTTCAGATTCAATAGGATTTTGTGTTGCCATAACTAAAAATGGTCTCTCCAATGGAAATGTTTCTCCTTGGATACTGACTTGTTTTTCCTGCATTGATTCAAGTAATGCTGATTGTACTTTTGGAGGTGCCCTGTTAATTTCATCGGCTAAAATGAAATTAGCAAAAATAGGGCCTTTTAATGTAGTAAATGTCATTTCTTTATGATTGTAAATCTTTGTCCCAGTAATATCGGCTGGAAGCAAATCAGGTGTGAACTGCATTCGTATGAAACTACAGTCTATACAATCAGATAAGGTTTTCACCATGAGTGTTTTTGCAAGGCCAGGCACACCCTCTAAGAGGACATGACCTTGTATGATTAATGCAATAATGAGTTTTTCAACTACGGTTTCTTGACCAACAATGATTTTTTTAATCTCAGATTCTAATGTTTCAATATCTTTTGCATATGTGGCAGCTTTCGTGTTATGTAACGTTACTATATAAAATTTTTTATTTTCTAGGAGAAAATGAATCAAAAAGAGATATAAAAAACTTTCCTGAAAGATTCAACGTTTATTAATAAAATTCTAACATTAATTTTAAAAAATATGAAGAAAAACAATGAACACTATATATTTGATGCAACATTAGACAAAAAGATTTGACTAATAAAAATACTAATCGTTAAAACAAATGCAGATACTGGAAGCGTCTTTCCAAGCATATAATAAAACTCTGCCTTATCATCTCC
>NJDG01000021.1 GCA_002254885.1 Thermoplasmatales archaeon ex4572_165 | reverse complement strand
ATGTAGATTACTTTTAGCCTGATCAATCCAATATTCTGGTATCTGATTAAATTCAGAAACACTTGAATGATCAACAACTAGTACTTCCTTTGATCCTTTATTACTAAAAGAATAGGGATTAAAATCTGCATTAAAAGTTATTTTTGATACTTCATCTTCAAATTCATTTTTAACATCTGAAAAGGTATTCAATTTCTTTACATTTCCATTGATGATTGGAATGATACAGACACCAATAAACATAATTATTATTAATATACTAAGCATTTTTATTTTATTCAATCGCATATGCTTTTAGTCTCCATTAATCTAAGTTTTTCCTGATTCTCATAATAAAAAAACAGGTAGAACACTTTCAATATAGAATTTATCATATAAAATATATTATATTAAAAAAAATAAGAAATGAAGGCATTTGAATGCCTTGTATGTCTATTGATTTCGAAGTTCTCGTCTAAGGATTTTCCCTGAGATTGTTTTTGGAAGATCGTCCATATATTCAATGATACGAGGATATTTGTATGGTGCAGTTGTTGTTTTTACATATTCTTGAATTTCTTTTGTCAGTGCATCTGAGGGTTTAAATCCTTTTGCAAGAACAACAAATGCTTTTACTACAATGCCTCTTACTCCACCTGGATCAGGTGTTCCAACTACTGCACATTCTACAACTGCATCATGTTCCATTAATGCAGATTCCACTTCAAATGGCCCTATTCTATATCCTGAGGATTTGATTACATCGTCGTCTCTTCCTACAAACCAGAAATATCCTTCATCATCAACAAACCCTCGATCGCCTGTGTAATAATAATCGCCGACAAATGCATCTTTCATGATGTCTTCATCTTTCCAGTACTCCTTAAAAAGTCCTGGTGGTCTATTGTCACCTAGATAAATAGCGATGTTTCCTTCTTCATTTGCTTTTAGTTGTTTTCCACTGTCATCTACGATTCGTACATCATGACCAGGGGTTGGTTTTCCCATTGATCCATATTTCATTTTCATAAAAGGATAATTTGAAACTACACATACTGTTTCTGTCTGTCCATAGAAATCATAGATTTCCAGTCCAAATGTTTCTTTCCATTGTTTAATGACCTCAGGGTTTAATGGTTCACCTGCACTCATAGAATGACGTAGACTTAGATTATATTTTGATAGGTCTTGTTGAATGAGAAGTCGATATACAGTTGGAGGTGCACAAAAAGCAGTCACTCCATATTTCTCCAAAGCTCTTAATAGTCCATCTGGATCAAATCTGCCTGGTGTCTCCCATTGAATCACAGCAGCACCTGCTATCATCTGTCCAAAGAGTTTTCCCCATGCAGCTTTTGCCCAGCCAGTTTCTGATACTGTCCAATGTAGATCTTTTTCTGTTAAGGCTTGTGCGAAACGTGCTGTTACCTCATGACCAAGTGGATAGCTATGTGTATGAAGAACCATTTTTGGATGGCCTGTTGTTCCAGATGTGAAATAAATAAGCATTGGGTCTGTTGATTTTGTTTTCTCGATCTTTTGTTTATCTAGTTCTGCGTTTACTTCATTCATTTCTTCATCATAATTATACCAATCTGCTCTTTTACCATCGACAAGCATACACCAATGTTTTGAAGCATATTTGCAAATCTGTCTGATGCTTTACACAGATCAAAAAATGTATGATATCGGTCATGTTTTCCAGTTCTATCAATTGAAATTAAAGCTAGTTTTGTTCTATCTTCTGCCCATTTATCGACAACATCAAAACCAAAGTTGTAATACTTGGGTACATCCCATTTGAAAGTCTTATAGAGTTCATCGTAATCTTTAATTTCATTAACTTTTGTTGTATTTTTTGTCATAGTATTTTTTCACTCCAAATATTTTTTTTTATAGTCCAAGTTGACGTGCGATGACCATTCGTTGTACCTCAGAGGTTCCTTCTCCAATTGTACATAGTTTGATATCTCGGTAGTATCGTTCAGAGGGATATTCCCGTGTGTAACCATAGCCACCCAGTATCTGCATTCCTTTTACAGTTGCTTTAACTGCCATTTCTGACGCAAACAGTTTTGCCATCGCTGCTTCTTTTGTAAATCGAATATTTTTATCTTCCATGTCTGCTGCACGAAATACTAGAAGTCTTGCTGCATCAATATCAGTTGCCATATCAGCAAGCATCCATTGAATCGCTTGATTTTTACCAATTGGTTTACCAAATTGTTGACGTTGATTTGCATATTCTAATGCATCCTCAAAAGAACCACGTGCAATACCCACACTCATCGCTCCAATTGCGGTACGTCCACGATCTAGAATATTCATTGCTCCAATAAAACCCATTCCTTGAGTGTCAAGTAAGTTCTCTTTTGGAACACGACAATCTTCAAGGATCAATTCAGCAGTATGACTTCCACGTAGTCCAAGTTTATCTTCAAGTTGTCCAACCTTAAAACCAGGTGTATCTTTTTCAACGATAAACGCACTAATCCCTTTTGCACCTTTGTCTTTATCTGTTTTTGCCATAACTGTTGTGACCCATGCGATATCACCCGTTGTAATGAACTGTTTGGTTCCATTCAAAACCCATTCATCACCGTCAAGCTCTGCTGTTGTTTGTGTTGAACTAGCATCAGATCCTGCATTCGGTTCAGATAAGGCCCAGGCAGCTAGTTCCTCTCCATTACAAAGTTTAGGCAGATATTTCTTGCGTTGCTCTTCTGTTCCTTTTTCATAAATATGGCCGACACCAAGACTATTATGTGCTTCAACAGTGATTCCTGTTGAGCCACAAACACGAGATATTTCTTCAAGAGCAATCATGTAGCTGACCCGGTCAATCCCTGCACCACCATAGCTTTGAGGTACCGTCATCCCCATTAGACCCATTTGTCCCATTTTTTTATATAATCCCTCTGGGAAATATTCTTCTTGATCTATTTTCGATGCAATAGGTTTAATCTCTTTATTACAAAATTCACGTATAGTTTTTTTGAATAATTTTTGTTGTTCTGTAAGGCTGAAATCCAATTAATTCACCACATCCCTGATATTCTTATCCTAAAAAAAGGTTTAGGTATCAATATACGACAGCAGCCGAGAAACAGAAAAATGAAGAAACCAATATAAAATAAAGAAAAAAGAATAAAAAATTATTAGCAAGAGCTATGTTCAATTGCATCATCTGGGCATGCAGAGACACATGCGCAGCATTCAATGCACTCAGAAACGTTTTTACATACTGCTTTTTCATCTTCAACAGAAAAAATATCCACAGGGCATGCAGTCACGCATTCACCGATACCAGTACATTTATCATAATCTATTGATATTTTAATATCTCCTTCTTCAAAAACTTTCACAGCCATGTTTAACCTCCATCATATCTATTAATCAATTAATACATCTTTTTCACTATTTTAAGGATTATGGTTAAGAAATATTAAGTTTTTCTTTTGCAATCTCTCTAAGTTCTACTTTTCGGATTTTTCCACTGGCCGTCATTGGAAACTCATCTGTAAATATTACATATTTTGGGATTTTAAACCTTGAGATTCCTTCTTTGCAATAATTCTTGATATCGTCTTCTGTTGCTGATAAGGGCTCATTCATTTGTACAAACACACAGACTTCTTCCCCATATTTTGCATTGGGGACTCCAACCACTGCAACATCATGGATTTTTTCATTAGTATGAAGATATTCCTCTATCTCCCGAGGGTACACATTTTCGCCACCACGAATGATCATGTCATCAATACGACCAATAATACTGAAATATCCTTCATCATCTTCCACAGCCAAATCCTTTGTATGAAGCCAACCATTAATGACTGATTCATTTGTTTTATCCTGCATTTTGTAATAACCCTTCATTATTCCATATCCACTTGCAACAAGCTCTCCAGGGTTGCCTGGTGGAAGATCCTTACCAGTTTCAGGGTCGATAATTTTAACTTTGACTCCATGTAATGCTTTTCCTACCGATTCAACACGTTTATTAACTGGATCATCACGACGAGTCTGGGTGAGAACTGGTGAAGTTTCAGTGAGACCATAACAAATAGTGATCTGAGAAAGGTTCATCTTGCTCATTGCATCAACCATTACTTCAATAGGGCATGATGCACCAGCCATTATACCAGTTCTTAAAGAAGATACATCATATTTTTCAAAATTTGGATGTTTCAATTCAGCAATAAACATAGTTGGAACGCCTTGAAGTGCTGTACATTTCTCTTGTTCAACTGCTTTTAGAACAGTTTCAGCATTAAAAATCTCAATAGGGACCATTGCTGCACCATGAACCACGCAATTCAATGTAGAGAGAACACAACCAAAACAATGAAAGAATGGAACCGGTATACAAAGACGATCGATTTCAGTAAGACCCATGGTCTCTCCAACATAAAAAGCATTATTGACAATGTTATAATGAGTTAGCATAACCCCTTTTGGAAATCCTGTTGTTCCAGATGTATATTGCATATTAATTACATCATGAGGGTCTAATGAATCAAGTCTTTTCTTTAAATCATCATCAGATATTTTTTTACCAAGTTTTTTCAGGTCATCAAAATGAAACATTCCGCTTTTTGCTTCATCACCAACATAAATAATATTTTTTAAAAATGGAAGTTTTTCAGATTCTAGCTTTCCAGGTTCAGATGATGAAAGTTCCGGAACAACAGTATTCAATTGTTTTACATAATCAACATCCTTGAATCCATCCACTAAAATTAGAGTTGTAGCATCTGATTGTTTTAAAAGATAATTCAGTTCATGTGATTTATAATATGTATTAACAGTAACTAGAACTGCACCAATTGTTGCTGAGGCAAACTGTAAAATCACCCATTCAGGGATGTTATATGCCCAAATTGCTATATGGTCACCTCGTTTTATGCCAAGTGCCATTAATCCCTTTGCAACCTCATCGCATTTTTCTTTAAATTCTTTATATGAATATCTGAGATTCCGTTCGATATAAACTAACGCATCATTATCTGCGAATAGTTCAACGGTTTCGTTTAAGATTTCCCCTATGGTTTTATTAATCATTTCTGCTCCCCATTATATTTCATCAATTTTAAATCAGTAGATTCTTTTTTAGATGAAAAATCAATTCAGTAATTTGCATACCTCACTTAAATATTTTGGAAAACAAAAATCATCATATTTGACTTTTGATACATTAAATGTTTAAAGCATTACAAGATTTGGTTTGATCTATAAATGAAATATATTGCAGGAAAAATTTTAACAGATAAAGGATTTAAAAAAGGATATGTCAAGGTTTCAATGAATAAAATAATTGAGATGAGCTTTGGATCATGTCCAAAAACTCCTGATTTACGTGGACTTATTACACCATCTTTTGTAAATATGCATACACATCTTGGTGATGCTTTCATTTCTCAAAAAAATATCAATTTACCTCATGATATTATGAAACTTGTAGCACCACCTGATGGCCTTAAACATCAGCTGTTAAAGAAAAGCACGGATGATGAGATAATTAAAGGGATGAAAAAAGCGATTCAAACTATGATATCAGATGGAACAAGCTGTTTTTTTGATTTCAGGGAAAACGGAGAACATGGAATTAATCTTATCAAAACTGCACTTGAACATTTTCCAATTGAATCATTTATATTGTCAAGACCAAAAGAATTACAAGTCGATGAAAATGAAATACTCAGACTTCTTAATATTTCTGAAGGGATAGGATTAAGCAGTATTAGCGATTGGGAATTTGAAGATGTAGAACAAATAGCATCAATGACAAAAAAAAGAAAAAAAATATTTTCAATTCATGTCAGTGAACGTATAAGAGAAGATATCAATAAAATCGTAAAACTTCAACCTGACTATATTATTCATATGACTAAAGCGTCAAAAAAAGATCTTCTCTTAATAAAAAAGGAAAACATTCCAATCGTTGTATGTCCTCAATCCAATACTTTTTTCAATATGTTTCCTCCACTTGAATTAATGAAGAATATTGGAAATATAATCCTATTGGGGACAGATAATGCTATGATTAATCCACCTAAGATAATCGATGAAATAAACCATATCAAAAATATTACACCTAATGTTTTCAATAATGAGGATTTATTAGAAATGATAACTTATATTCCAAGGAAAGTTTTAAATTTAAATGATTATATGCAAGATGCCAAATTTCTTTCATCCAATTATATGATTTTGGATGAAAGAACCTTACAGCCAATTGTAAATGAACTCGTGGGAAGTGAAATAATATGAAAATTCAAGATGTGATGTCAAAAAATTTAATTGTTGGATATGTACCAGGAACCGTTAAAGATGCTTTACAAATATTATCTGAAAATAATGTATCTGGTATACCCATTCTAAAAAAAGAAACTAATAAACTTATTGGAGTGCTTACAAGAGAAGATATTTTTAAAAACCCTGAAGAGGACCAACTTGCCATGATAATTAATGAGGATTTCAGCTACATTTCAAAAGATAAAGATATTAAAGAAGCAGCAAAGATTTTTTATGAAAAAAGAATCCATGGACTTCCGGTTGTTGATTCTAAAAAAAATCTTGTAGGGATCATTAGCCCTCATGAAATATTAAAGATATTAATGAAAGAAAAAGAATCAGAAATTGTTAAGGATCATTTTTCTAATGTTGTAATACCTGTATATTTTGAAACACCGGTGAATATCATAATGGAAATTATTAATATAACGAATCATAGTGCTCTTCCAGTTCTTGATGATTCTAAAAAAGTAGTTGGACTTGTGACTGATGGTGATATCTTTAAACTTAGTGAAATCAAAGAAGGAATTAAACAGTCAAATCTTGGAATTGGGGAAGATGGAGACCAATGGAGCTGGGAAGGAATTAGGGATACTGTTAGATTATACCATTCAATATCTGAGGTTTCTTTGCCAAAAATTCCAGTTAAAGAAATAATGATAAAAGATGTAAAAACAGCATCACGGACAACACCATTATGTGATATTGCACGGTTAATGGTAAAAAACAAATTTGGAAATGTCCCCATAATCAATGAACAAAATTATCTAAAAGGAATGATTTCAGATATTGATCTAATGAAATGTATGTATTAAAAAAAAATATAGAAATATCTATCATATATGATAATAATGTGGAGAAAAAGACAATGCCTCAGGATGTTTATGATAAAGTAATTATGCTTGCAAAAAGACGAGGGTTTATTTATCCTTCATTTGAAATTTATGGTGGGGTTGCAGGTTTGTATGATTATGGACCTCTTGGTTCACAGCTCAAAAACAATCTTGAGAATTTATGGAGATATTTCTACATATACAAGGATTCGTGTCTTGAAATAAATACTCCAACTATTACTCTTTATGATGTATTAGAAGCATCAGGACATGTCGATGAATTCACGGATCTTACAGTAGATTGTGAAGATTGTAAATTATCATTCAAGGTTGAAGACATAATTGAGGATGAATCATCAATCCAGCAGGCAATAAAAGATGAAACTTTGATCTGTCCGACATGTGGAGGAAAACTTATCAATCCACATCCTGTAAATTTAATGTTTGCAACAAAAATTGGAATTGGAAAAACTCGTGATGCATTTCTACGGCCAGAAACTGCTCAGGGGATTTTTACTGGTTTTCATCTTTTATATAGATATGCAAGAGAAAAATTGCCTTTTGGTGTGATACAGCTAGGTAAAGGATATCGTAATGAGGTATCGCCACGACAAGGGCCAATTCGTATGAGGGAATTTTCGATGGCAGAAGCTGAGGTGTTTTTCGATCCAAATAATAAATCACATAAGAATTTTTCAGAGGTAAAAGATCATATTTTATATCTTTATGATAATGAATCAGAATTTCAATTAACAATGGAAGATGCTGTATCAAAAGGAGTAATCAACAATCAGGCACTTTCATATTATATGTATTTAACACAAACTATTCTAATTCAAGGTGGAGTAGATCCAAAAAAATTCAGATTTAGAAAGCATGCAGATGATGAACTTGCGCATTACGCAGAGGAATGTTGGGATGCTGAACTTTTTTCAGAAAGATTTGGATGGGTTGAATGTGTTGGAATTGCAGATCGATCTGCATATGATATAAATGCACATATTGAAGCATCTAAAACAGATATGTATGCGATGAGAAGATATGAATCACCAAAAATTGTGAAACATAAAAAAATCGTTCCAAAAATGAATATCCTAGGCCCTAAATTAAAAGATAAAGCAGGAGATATTAAAGCAATCATTGACGAAATGGAAGTTACAGGGCAAATCGAAAATCTAACGATCCCGTTTGAAGGAGAAGAATATTTGATTCCAAAAGATGCATATGATGTTGTTGAAGTGGAAGAAAAAGAAGCGGGAGAAAAATTCATACCTCATGTTATAGAACCATCATATGGTATAGATCGAATATTATATTGTATCCTAGAGCATAATTACAAAGAAATAGAAAAAGAGAACGAATCATATCACCTTCTCAGCCTTCCATATCAAATGGCACCTATAAAAACAGGTGTTTTCCCACTTATCAAAGATGAATCTCTAACATGTATTTCTGAAAAAATTGATAAAACATTAAGAGAACATGGAATTTCCACATCATATGATGAAACAGGGACAATTGGACGAAGATATGCACGTATGGATGAAATTGGAACTCCTTTCTGTATTACTGTTGATCATGATACTCTTGATGATAAAAAAGTAACTATGCGAAATAGGGATACAAGAGAACAAGAACGAATAGATATTGACGCTTTACCTGATTTTTTCAAAAAGCAAAAATAATAATAATTAAAAAAAGAAAAAGTTAGGATATGTTATTACATTTCCTTTATTGTTTTTTCAATAATTGAAACCATTTCATTGATTTCATCAGATGAAATTGTTAATGGTGGACGGAATCGAATAGTTTTTTCACCACAACCAAGAACAACAAGACCGTTATTGTAAATCTTATTTCTTATTTCATCTCGTTTTTTTGGTGATTCTAGATCAAAAGCACACATTAATCCTTGACCACGGGTATTTGAAATAATATCTGGATGATTATCTTGAATTTCCAGTAAGCCTCTAAGTAGTTCTTTACCTTGAATTTCTGCGTTTTTCACAAGGTTCTCTTCATTGATAACTTCAAGATATTTCTGACAACGAACCATATCAATTAGATTTCCGCCCCAAGTTGAATTAAGCCTGCCTGATAAATGAAATACATTATCTTCGACTTCATCAACCTTGTTTCCAACCATGATCCCACATACTTGTGTTTTCTTCCCAAATGCAAGAATGTCTGGCGTAAAATCGTAATGCTGATATGCCCACATTTTTCCGGTTAATCCAACACCAGTTTGTATTTCATCTACTATAAACATAAAGTCATGTTCTCGAGATAATTCAAAGAGTTTTTTAAAGAACTCTTTTCTGAAATGATTGTCTCCACCTTCGCCTTGGATGGGTTCGATGATTAAAGCAGATATGTCATCAGGGTTTTGTTCAACTGCTGTTTCTATCTGCGAATATGCTTTCTTTTCTAAGTTTTCAAGATTTTTAATATTATTTTCATCAAGTGGAAAACTTATTTTTGGATTAACAATACGAGGCCAATCAAATTTTGGAAAATATTTAATTTTATCTAAATTAAATGTATTAGTCATTGATAGAGTATATCCAGATCTTCCATGAAATGCCTCCTGAAAATGAATGATTTTTGATCCTTTCTTATGTTTTCCATTTAATAGATTTTTTCTAATTTTCCAGTCAAACGATGTTTTTAAAGCATTTTCAACGGCAAGTGCTCCACCACTAACAAAAAACAAATATGAAAAAGCATCTGGAACTGCATGTTTACCAAAATAGTCAGTAAATTCTGCCATTTCAGTAGTATATAAATCTGAATTGGTCGGTTTATTAACTGCAAGGTTCCCTAATTTTTTTTGAAATGCATCATCAACTAATGCAGGATGATTGCAACCAAGTGGGGCGGATGCAAAAAATGAGAAACCATCAAGGAGATATTTCTTTTTTCTCGCATCATAAATTTGACAACCTTTACTTTTTTTAAGATCTAAAACAAGGTCAAATCCATCTGTTAACAAATATTTTCCAAGCGTTTTATGGACATTTTCAGGGGTAATAGTCATAAGTTCAACACCTTTATTTTTAATTATATTTAATCAGGTATCATTATTGCTTATAAAACGATTATGGGTAAAAATATTTAACCATAAGAATAAATTATTTTTTCTTTTTCCTAAATTCATTAATTATTTTGAAGAATTAAATCAAAAAAATAATGCAGATATGGAAAAAAATCCCTTATGCTATTTATAAAAAATGAATTTTTTTGTTTTGGCAAAGATAATGAAATGGGGATGAATTCACGGTCGGTTGGATTATTGGAATTAATCACTGTGATACTGCCACTAAATGTTTTTCCTCTTTCTGTTGGAAGTATACATGAAACTTGAATTGTAACTTCCTCATCAATTGGTTTAATATTTTCACCATTAGATGGTGTTATAGTCCATTCTCCCCATTCAGGAATTGATGCAATTTCCCATGCTAATGATGAGTTTTGATCTCCAATATTTTCAACTGTAAAGCTTCCTTCAACAGTTTCTCCACCTGTTTTATCCTGCCAAGATAACGCTCCGTTTACTGATAGATCTTCCAAGGATGAAGTTTTTAAAATATCAACAATCACACCTTCTATAACCGTAAGTTCATATGGCATATTGTCTGGAATGTAGTACCAACCATCATATGTTCCACCCCAACCAAAATTTAAATGATAATAGTTGTCTGTGTTGTATCCATCGATTATAAGGTTATGGCCTGAATCCCATGCTGGTGTGACCACTGCAAAATGAACGGGTAATGCTTGTTTAATATTTTCAATTATTTTATCAAATATGGTATTATCTGGTTTATAATACAAACTTGCATTGTTACATTGAAATCTTTGATATGCATCTTGTGCTTGATGAACTCCATATGTACCCGATACCTGAGACGAATAAACTTGTTCAGCAGCAACTCCACAAGCAAAGACAATTGCTGCAATATCCTGATTGGTTAATTGAATCTCGTTTTGAAAATGATCTTCGACAACATTTAGGTATGTATTTAATGTTGGAAATGATGGAAAATCATATTCTTCATAGTCATCATCAATTCTAAATGAATCTAAAAATCTATGATTGTAATCATCGCTATCATTAAATTGGACATTATTTATTGTTCGATGGTAATAAAGAATTTGACCCATTGTAATTGATGGACACCCTGCAATACTTCTTACACTTGTGGTTGTATCCATTGGACAAAAATTGTTGTATGGTGGATTTTGACTCCATTGCGTTTCAATCCATCCTTCAGTATTGGTTGATCCTTCTGGGGGCCATTGTTCTAATTCAGTATAAGCTGAAATCTCAATTGTGTTTTCTAATAATTTTTCCCAGTTATTATGATGTTTTTCTTTTATTTCATGTGGTATTAGATCACTTTGTTTTAGTTGAGAAGAGAGATCAAGAGTGAGTAATGATTGCAAGGGATTTGCTTGATTCATCTTTGGAGCATTTGATGTGAATGAATATGCAATAACTGGTATAATATTATGTGATGATGGAACAATGATGTAACCAATGGGTGAAAGATGAAAGAGATATGCTAATTTGTCATTACTGGAATCATCATATAATGATTCATAAGTATCAATTGAAAAATCTTTATTTTTATTTTTTGTAATTATGAATTGTTCAGCGGCAATAATCGCATCTTCATATTGAATACTTGTTGAATTTGAGCTTGAATAATTATATGATTGAACTTGTGCTGGTAAAATTGTCACTAAAAGAATTCCGATTATTAAAATATTGATTATTTTTTGCCGGTTCACATATATAATAAACAAATATCTCTTTATAAATATTTCATTAAAATAATAAAAAAAGAGGGGTTAGTTAGGTGGAATGATCGATATTTATCTATCATTCAAGAGTAATACTATTTTCCTCATTGAGAGATTCAAGGTCATTGATTTTAATCATACCCTGTGAGATTGTATAAAGAAAATCATCAATATACAAGGTTCTTGTAATTGATTTTTCATAGAGTGGATAAAACCCTGATTTTTTCATATCCTCATCAGAAAGATGAGTTATCCTTCCTGTAAGATTAAAACCTTCTTCAACTGAAAGATTATAGATATATGCACCTTGATATGTAAAATCGCCATAGATGCTTCCTGTGTAATTCCCTTGTTTTTCTTTGATCTCCTCATCAATTTCATATAAATCAACAGGTATCACTAACAAGTTCTTTTCAAAGTCAAAAAGAAATGCCTTATGATCATAAAGCGCAGGACTACTGGTTCCACGGTCGCCAATAATAATTTTTGAAAGTTCAATGGGGTTTTCAAAATCACTAACATCAAATAAAGCAATCTTTATTCCTTGATACCATGAAAAATCAATTTCTCTCCATGATTCTTCATCAAGGGCTTCAACAGTATTTTTTCCAATACCGATGATATGATTTTCATCATAAGGGTGTAGATAATCAGAGTACCCTGGGATTTTTAGTTTCCCTAGAATCTGTGGATCATATGGGTCAGAGAGATCAATTGTGAAGAATGGATCAATTTTTTTAAATGTAACTAAATATGCTTTTTCACCCATGAATCTAGCTGAATGGATCTGTTCACCAGGGGCAATATCCTCAATTTCTCCGATTTGTTCAAGATCACTATTTAACACAAAAATGTTGTTAGCTAACTGTTGATCTGTATTCCAATTATTTCCAGTAGTTGTTGCAATACGGAAATATCCATCATGTTCATCCATGGAAAATTGATTTAGAATCCTACCAGGCACCTCACCTTTTACCTCATAATTAATCGTTGTTCCATCTAATGAAATTTTATGGATAATCATCATCTGCTCATTTCCAGAGGATATTGAATTTCCAGAGAACAAACGAGGATGGAAATAATGCTGACTTGCAAGATAAATATTATTTTCAGATGCATACAATGATTGAGAACAGCCAAGAATAAAGCTTTTCTGAGTAACTGTCATATCAGTTAGGTCTATACTAGCAATATGGGTCGTTGTTTCAACTGGTTCTTCGGAATCAATATAATGAATGTCAGTTGGAGGAACCATTCGGGTTTCATTATCAACTTTGATGGTTGGTATTGCATATGATTGATTTTCCTCCATAAGAGGATAAATATTGTAATTATTTTGGATGCTAATCACATAAACATAATCTCCAATCATTCGTGCGTTAAAATAATATCCATCCATTTCAATTGTTTTATGCTCAACTGGTTCTTCAATAGTACTTAGATCATATATGATGATTTTTGTTGAAGGTTTGTAATAATATGGAGTATAAGATAGTCCGTTTGTACTTTTTTCGTCATCATCAATGGGTTCATTGTAATATGATTGAGTATTGTATGGCGTTCCAAAAACAATTAGATAATTGTCATTGATGAAGATGTTACTAACTGAAAAAGATTCAAGTGATAACGTTGAGACAATCTCTGAATCAACGGGTGGATATGCTTTCACGATAAATATCTCCTGACCACTAACAACATAAATATAGCTTCCATCAGTTTTGACAATATCGGGTTCATCGACTCCTTCGACTTGAACGTTTGTGGATGAATAACTACTTGATTCATCTGATGATCCACTTGCACTATTAGAATCCATAGATGAACTCTCCATAACAGCTTTAGGGGCGCTAAATCTCTGCCCTCCTAGCATATCATCAAATCCTATAGAATATGAATATTCATTTGATGCAAGATCATTATAAAAAGAAAAAAGCTCATCATAGCTTGAAAAAACATTCACATTATATGAATGAGTACTTTCTACGGTTGGTATTAAGAGGGTTGTAAAGGCAGCCCCGGTTATTATTAGGATAATGACAACAACAATACCCTTTACTTTCATATTTTGATTTTCTACCATTTTAACATCACTTTTTTTTATTAGCATCAATTATGTCATCGTTTCTATATATACTGTAAGAAAACGTTTGGTACTTTCCAAATAAAATATGTCTTTATGATCGTAATAAATATTAAGGAGTGAAACTACCAAATGAACATCACATATATACTATAAATATTCATCATTTATGTATTTAACGTTCTCTTTTGTCTTTTGTTTGATGTTGTTATTATGAATTTTTTAGAAATATTGGAAAGTTATATTAAGGATGTTGTTATAAATTAATATTGACAAAACAGAAGGTGGATGAGTTTGAGATTACATAATCCAGATTATGATGAATTACAAGGTCTTATTGTCAAAAATGAACAAAAGGGATATGGAGTGGTTGAGAAAACATCCAAATTTATTACCCAGATATATCCTGATGAAATAAAAACAGCATATGATAGCGATTTTGATATCATTCTTGATTTTTCTTATTTAAATGATATTGAAAAAAAAACTATTATGAGAAAATCCTGAAATCGTTTTTCTTTAATTATTTCATAATTATAAACCTTGTTTTTTATCATAGAAAAACAACTTCATTATGGGTAAACGTCCCCATAGACAATTTTAAAACACTTTATATGAAACCTCTTATAACAAGTTAAGTTGACGAATTATAAAAAAACAAAAAATATGTAAATTGGTTGGTAGAAATTTATCCATTATTTATTGCTTGTTTTGCTAGCATTTTTGCTCTATTTGCAATAATAAATGATTTTGCAATAAATTCAATTTCTTTTGCTTCTTGTTCGCCAGATATATTACCTACAATCATCATCTCAATTCAGCCCTCAAGTAATACTTTTGTCTGATTGCTTATTAAGGAATTGTTGTACACTTAGTACCATCATTGTTTACAGTTATGTCCCTAATTATTTCAATAGAGAAAATTAAAGGTATGTATTTCCATTTTTATCAAGTTGTATAATTGATTTTTTTCCCCGTTCATTTAAATAATAACATTAATATGATAGATAATATATTATTGAATTTAAGAAATATGAAAACTAAACTATGATTAGGAAGTATTGTAGTTTTTGTAATGCTTCTTATGATTTCAAGTGCAACTGCGGTTCCTTGTGTCAATAGTCAATATGTGAATGATGTGATTGAAAGAATTTAAAAAACAAGAAGTTTTACTAACAATATTTTTTCCAATTTAAATGAAAGTAGTATTAGCAGTTTCAAAATATCTAATTTAAAGGAAGTAATCTCGCTAGATAATTTTAATGAAAATAAATTATCAAATGAAACAATATTAAAAATAGCAATAATTTTGATATTACTTGCATTTATTTGTTATACTGTTAGTATTTGGTCTGAAAAGATATCGGGCGTGCTTAAAACATGGCATGTAGTATCATTTTGGAGAGGGTTGGTTTTTGATATAACAGGTACGGTATTAATGTCTGCTTTAAGTGATGATGATTCTGAATCTAATTTCCTTCATTTATTAACTGGATATGTTTCGATAGGTTCCATGGCTTTTCATGCAATTATTGCATCTATTGCAATCAAAATTTGAAATGAGAATTTTTTGACATTATTTCCAAATTTCAGTTTGTTAATCTGGGCGATATGGATGTTATCTTTTATTACAGGAATGTTTTTAAATATGGGTCCAGAAGATGAATCAATGTTAGCAAAAATAAATTGAATTAATGAGTCGTATTAATTTTAAAAAATCATGATTGTTTTCTAAAAATGATACATGGACATATGTCATAAGTCGATTAAACACAAATATTATAATTATCATGTTTATCATATTTAAAAACAATAATAAATACTTAATTCATTACAAATAATTGAAAGTTAGTGGAGAAAATGGGATAGGATGGGATGGTGAGGAAAGATGGATTTAAAAAAAAAATCTTATCTTATAAGCCCAAGTTCTCCACATAATAATTAATATATCTTTTATTATATAAAAGTATCTATACAATTAGGAACTTTTCAATTAATATT
>NJDG01000051.1:5651-6809 GCA_002254885.1 Thermoplasmatales archaeon ex4572_165 | reverse complement strand
GATTGTATTATGTTCTTTGTAGCAAAATCCATACCCTTTAATGAATCTGTTGCTTTCTTTATTTTCTCTGCATTTCTTTCTGCACCTTCTGCAAGTTCTTCTAATTCATCGGCTTCCCTATTCATAATGTCTAAATCGTCTTGAGTAAGACCTTCTGGATCATTTAGATTAATTTCATCATCTACTGGCAAAACTCATTCATCTCCATTTTCTATATTCTTTTTGCTGTTCATATATTGTATTTACACTTGTATATTCTTTATCGAGATTTGATACCATTATTCATAATATAATTTATCTAGTATATTAGCATAATTTCGATACACTTATTAATGGTATATACCTTAGATAATACATGAGTGAAACAACACAACAAAACAAAGTCTTATCAGCAGACGTTTTTTACAAAGTAGTAAATGTTGAAAAAGAATCAGTAAAAGTAGTAAAGGTTACATCAAATCTAAAATTCGATGCAACAAAAAGTCACAATGAAATTGGTGAACTAATATTCATGGCATTGAACAGTCCTTGGGATAATCCATTGGGTACTCCAGAAGGTCAAAAACATATTAGAGAAGTTGGATCAAACCATACAAGTATGTCAGTAGGAGATTCAATTGTATTTAGTGACGGAGTACAAATATGGGTTGACGAAGAAGGATTTAGTGACAAAGAAGTCATAACATTGAGAGAAGAAAGAATATTAGAATCTAAGAGTAAATAGATCCTAATGCATAATTGTTTGTAAATGTAAAACCAAACAAATTTCTTTTCCAATTTCTATATTCTTCATTTAGGGCTTGTTGAAGTTCGTACTCTCCCCATTCAACTCGTCTTTCTATTATGTTTAATCTTGGAAGTCCACTAACTATGTGACCACCACTGAATCTTCTTACTCCACCCTGAATCCATGAAAGAACATCTGCACCACCATTCTCTTTACCTTTCGGTCTAATCATGTGATCTTCTGTTCCATATTCCCTTGCAACTGCAACATCAAATCCATCTTCTGAAAAATATTCACAATGTATTTTTATCAAAATTGTTCCAGTATTATCATCCATAATAACATCTTCAACAACAACAGTTTCATAAATTTTTCTGGAAACATTATTCTGTTTCATTTCTTCTACAATTGGATCTACTATCAATTTGTTT
>NJDG01000051.1:0-5637 GCA_002254885.1 Thermoplasmatales archaeon ex4572_165 | reverse complement strand
TATCAATTTGTTTGCAAGTTCGGTTGCCTTTGTTTTGATAAAGTCTTTGTAAAGATGTTGAAACCTTGTTATTTTTAATTTATTAGATTTTGCCCATTGAACACTTGGTATCATTATTGTTCAGTAGTTGTTGATCTCACTGCATGGGTAACTGATAATACATCCCCTGTTATTGTCAATTCTGGTGATCCACCAGAAGCAGATATTCCAGTTGCAAATGTATTTGGATCCATATGTATTTTAATATTCACATCATCTTTTGTAGTTGGTGCTGGTGCAGATAGTGTTGGGAAACTTGTAACAAACACCATTTCTATTGGATCATATATTTCATTTTTGTATAACCAATAAGAAATTGTATTTTTTTCTGCACTTGTGAAAGCCACTGTTTTATCTAAAACCCCATTTGTATAAGTCCAAGCCCTATCACAAAACATATCACTTGTCAATTTTATAGTCATTGAAAAACTATGTGAAAATCCTGATGGATCTAGTGCCTTTTGACCAGAATCAGAATAATGTGTTGCTCTGGAATAATTAAATGTAAATGCCACTGCTTGTCTTTCTTTTAATCTATACCAAGTTGAACCGTCTGGTATCTGGAAATTCTCCGAATTTTACAAGTTGATTTGGATCATATATCTTCTCTCTCACATCATTAAAATGTGGATCCATACTGAATCCTTGATTTGTCTGTAAACCTAAAATCTGTATGGTAAATGTACCTGCGATCCCACTGTTTAATTCCAATTTATCATCAGCACCAATTAATCCACTACCAGAAGTTGTATCTACATCTTTTATTGAGAATCTTAATACACTTTTACTTCCGTAGATTGGATCTTCTATTATTGATGTATTCCATGTCTTACTCTCTAACTGTATTACTCCTGTTGGTATCCAGTCCTTTGCTGTTATTCGTGCAAGTATTTCATTTTCTGTTGCAATTCTATCTGCTTCCTCAACACTCTCTGGTGCTGTATATTTCATATAGAATCTTATTTCAAATACTTGTTCTTCTGATTCTTTTTGTATGTCTGTAGTTGCAGAATTGGATTGTACTTTTCTTACTTCTACAAATGGATATATTGGAAATTTTTGTTTCTGTTGATAATAAGAAAGTCCTTTTTGAGTTGTTGGATAAGTTCCAGTTTTTAATTGTGTAATTACATCTGCTTGTGACCAAGATTGCATTCTATGTCACCTGAAAACTAGAAACCAATCCACCGAATGTATCATTTACTTTAAGTGTAACTGCTCCATCAGCAGTATCTGCTGGAATTGGGAATGTAAAACTAAATGCTCCTTTACTGGTTGATATAACACTAACTGGTGTGGTTACTATTGTTCCTTCTGAAAATGTAATTGTTAATTTTTGAATTGGTGCATATCCTGATCCAGTTACCGTTACAACTTGTGCGATTGCTCCAGTTTGTGGAGATAATGTAGTTGCCCTTCTTGGTCTAAAAGCAGTTCCTCTAATGTAACCATAAACTCTATCTAAATAATTATCAAGTATATTTACTTCTGCATCCCATAACATTGGTTTTTCACTGTTTTGTAATCTTATCTTTGCAACAACCAAGTTATTTGCAATTCCCTTCAACTCCAATGGAAGTTCTGGAACAGTTTCAGATGTTAATGGTAATACGATTTCATCTCCGTATATGTTAATAGAACCTAATCTTGCCCTTAGTCTATTATCTAGTAAATCATCTATCTCTTGCATATATAACTCTATCTCATCTCTCATTGAATCATTTGCTATTCGCAATTTAATTTTTATGGAATCATATTCTGTGTATGACATTATTTATACTAAATTATCATTCCTAATAAAGTTATAATTATGCTTTTTTTCAAAATGTATTCCTATTTCTACTGCATCATCTGATTCATGATTACAAAAATGGCATTTGAACACAATATTTTGGTTCATAAATCAAATTATATAAAGTCATTTATAAGAATAATTGGGCTTAAATCTTTTTATTAAAGTCCATACATTAATATTGGAGTGTTATCTAGAGTATGTGATTCGGAGGTCACAGGTTCTTCGAGTGGAAAAGTTGGGCTAGTGTTTCCTCTTTCCATCGAATCATGCAAGTGACATTAGAACGAGGCGTTATGAAAAGTCCACGCCTACAAGAATCAATTGTTTATAGCCATTGCTATTAGTTAATTAAAAAAGAAAAAGTTTTTTTTCTAAACACTGTGAAATTCTATAAGTGGCTGATTCGACAAGTTGCTTCAACGTTCTTTACTAAACCTGCTACTTTTTGAGTACCAGTTAAGTGAATTGCTTGAAGTTCGTTACGTCTTTGGGCTTCCATTGTTAAATCCCTTCCTGAAATTAAACCAAATGCAACGTTAGGTACGAACATTACAGATCTCTTTTGAGCTGCAAATGCACCACTACCATTAGAAACTGCACTGGATCTAACTAAGTTAGTTCCTGCGATTCTTTCTACGGTTGCTTCTGTTATAATTGCTGGTTTGGAATAACCAATGTATGTATCCAAGTCTGCATCTAATGTCAAGTCACGAATTGCTTTTCCTGAAGTATATGTTATCAAGTTGGTATCATCTAAACCTTGATCTTGAATTACACCTTTTGCATTAAGTAGACCAAGATATTTCAATGATCCGAAAGCTGCATCGGCTGCGATTGCAGCTCCTGTATCTCCTCTAATCCAATGGTTTAATAAACCTGCTCCATTCTTTACACCACCACCAACAGCTTTTTTAGATGTTGCTAAGTTTGCTGGGTTTGCTGTATCATCATTGTATGCATTTAACACTTGTTTAGATTCATCATTGATGGATTCTAAAGCGAATGCTCTGTTTGCAGATGCAATAATATCGATTGGAGATTCTTCAGTTTGTGCATAACCGATAGTAATTCGGCTTCCTCTTGGTGAAGTGCTTGTTCCAGAAGTTCTGATAATTACATCAGATTTTGGAGTTGCAGTATTGATTACATCATTTGCTTCATCTATGTCTGCAAATGTTACTGCTCCAAAGTCGAAGAAGAAAGCTTCTTTTGTTCCAACAGGTAAGATTTTGGTCTCACAGAATTGTCTGATTGGAGTAACTACTTTACCAGAAGGTAAAACTAGTACTTGCTCTGACATAATTCTCATGGATTGTGCTGGGCCGGTAATGTTTCCAATAGCTGCCTCACTTCCTTTTACTTTTCCTGTTATGATTTCATTATCGTTAGCATCGAATGATCTAATTCCTTGCTTTGAATAATTCTCAAATATTTTCTCCTTGTTAATTGACCATACATAAGCTGGGCTTACGTTTTGGTTTCTTTGGACTGCTCTAAGCCAAGCTGAAGGTTTTGAAACTTCGGCTTCAGTAGCTGAGACCTTTCCAGAAGTTAATCCACCTTTTGGTGAACTTACTGCTAATCTTGGTCTAGCTGACTCTCGTGCTTTTAAAATTTCTACATCTAATCTTGCTTCTTGTGCTTTGAGTTGTTTTGCAAGGACTCGTGCTTTTTGAGCTTCGATAGCTCTCATTGCACTGTTTTCTGCTTTATGAACTCTTGCGTGATAAAGTCTGTTACGTCTTGCTTCTGATGTTGAATCAGAAGATGCTCTAACAGATCCAGCAGATGGTTCTTCCTCAGTTTCTTCTGGGAAATTATCAACTACTCCTGTTTCATCGTCAGCTGCAAGTTCATCTTCGGCTTCAGTAGTTTTGGTTAATTTCAAAACTTTTTGATCCTCAGAATGATTTGATGCATTACCTGTGTCTAGTTTATCTTGTGTACGAGTTGTTCCGTTCCAAACTGTATCTGGACTTTCTGCAACACCTGCACCCTTGACGGGTTTTTGTGCTGGAAGATCGCCTTTATAATCAATTTGATCCTCGACTTCTCTGATAACCTTTCTAGGCATATAATTGTTTCAATCCTTGAGTATTTAAGCATATTTAGTAAGCCTATATGTTTTGGAATTTTGACTTACCTGTACTCACTCTACCATTGTTTTTTATTTGATCAGTTTGATGTGTACTTACAAGTTTACCTTCTGGATTTTTGTTCAAGTAATCAATTGCATCTGCCATATCTGTAAATGGAAACACCTTCACAGCTTTCAATTTACCATCTTCCTCAATAAAGTCCAACCCTTTATTATTTGGTGCATCTCTATAGTCTTGAATTTTTTTATCCCATAACTCTTTTGGCATTTTTGGATTAGGTGGATTTATTGACATACCTTTATCTTTATACTCTTTTGGTATAGTCATATTATCTGTTCCAAGATTAAGTTTGACGGTATTTTTCTTTTTATCGTTATTCCACTCTGCATCAAATGAAAAGTTTGGAAGTTCTACATCTATACCGTTTACTTTTTCAGTATTTGTTTCTACATTAAAACCCATAAGTTTTAAATTTGCTTGATAACTTTTTGCCATCTTTCTTACCTGACCAATTAATGTATCCTCATTCATTTCATCACTTTCAAATGTAATGGTTGTTGAGTCCATTTCTCTATATTCAGGTTTTGGTATGTTTCCTGTTTCTTTGAACTTTTTTGCAACATTGATGGTCTTGCCTATTTTCTGTGTACTGAATGCACTTACAAGATCACGGTTTGGATCTATTGGATCTATGATTGAAAATGCGTTCTCCTTGTTTCGTTTACCTCCACCTTGTTTATCAACCATATCACCTCCTTTCAAATCTGCAAAGAAATCTATTACATTTTCAAATGAATCATATTCATCAATTAATACCTCTGCACTATATCCACTAAATCCTTGTTGTTTAAGATTTGATCCATACAACCCTGCATCTTTCATAAATTTCTTTAATACTCTAACTTCTACTTCTTTTCCTTTAAGTGCTGTTTTCATATATTCAGTTTGATGTGGTGTTCTTTCCATGCCAATTTCTATATCCTTACCGTCAAGTTTTTTATCTCTAATCTGCTCAAGTGTCAAATGTTTTGTTGGAACTATCTGTACTTCTACATCTTGTTCTCCATCTTTGAAAAATGCCTGAACATATTTTGAAGTTGCAGTTACTTCCTCATCATAGTAATTAGTCCAACCTTGAGATTCTGCAAAGTCCTTATTGAGAACTTTTCTACCTATCTCTAATCCATATTGATTCTTTTCTTCTTCGCTTACATCTGTATTAAACACAACAAACAAGTCCATATCACTTCCACTTGCTGGTAAGTCAGTTCCCTTTTCATAAGAGCCTTGCATGGCTACATCATAAATTTTATCTTCAATACCAAGTTCCTTGATTGCTTCTTCAACCTTGTTGGTTACATTAGTATCCAATTTTTTCTGTATTTCCTTTACTTCTGGCTTAGTCTCAACATCTTTCATGGTAGTTTCCTTATATTCAGATACACTTCCACCGTCTTTCTTTGCAAACTGACCACCCTTTGATGTTCCTGCTGGTTCATGATTATCATTATCCTCAGTTGCTATAATTTCTTCATCTTCGATTTCTTCATATTCTATTTCTTCATATTCTATTTCTTCATCATAATAATCTACATTTGGTGTTTTACTAACAATATTCCATCCGTTTTCAGAATATTCTTGATACTGTTTCTCAATTTCCACTTTATCTTGATGAAATATTGTGACATATCTAACAGTTGAATC
>NJDG01000050.1 GCA_002254885.1 Thermoplasmatales archaeon ex4572_165 | reverse complement strand
CAACCAAGCAAACTGTGCAAAAGATGTCTGTTTTCTCCCCAATTTTTGCAAAGGATGTCAGATGAATTACGTGCAAACGATGTCAGTTACCAAACATCTTTTACATCCGAACAATATCAGTTACTCATCCTCTTTTGCATACAAACAATGAAAACTCTCAAACAATCTAACAAAAAGAACATCAGATTAATCACGTGCATAACTTGTCAGTTTTCCATTAATTAATTGCAGAACTTATACCCTTATTTTCTGTGAAAAAGATCCTGGATGATTGATTTTACAAACAATCACCAGTCAGAAAAAGAGAAAAAAATGCCAAGTGCGAAATAATTCCTAATCAAAAATATTCACAAATTCTAGAACTATGTACGAAACTCAGGGTTAAACCTTAATTTTTTATACGAGAAATAGTTACATTTTCATTGGAACACAAATTTTTTGTTTCGATAAGCAAGGTTTGATGGAATATGGATATACAAGAATTTATAGATCAGCATTATAGCATTTTTGAAAAAGCACATGGTCTAAATTACTATATTGAACTTTTAGATGGATTGAATCTAGGAAAAGACCAAGATCATAAAGCAATCATTGATGCTTTATTGAAGTTTATTAATGGTCGAAACGTCATTGTTTTGAAAATGAATGATGACCGGATCGATGGAATCGTTGATATAACAAAGGATGATATGATTAGTAATTTGTATTGTTTAGGTGATGAAAAGGGATTGTTTCATGATGAAGATTTAGATATTAGTTATGCTATTGCAAATGAAGATTTCTTTGCTTATGTTCTTCCAAATAATATGATGCTTTCAGCAGATAAAGAAACAATTACCGTTTTTTCAAGTATTTTAGATGATTTTTCCATACAATATTTTAGAGAAAAAAGTATTTCTGAAAAGAAAACTCCGAAAGGATCACATACGAGCATTCAGTTCAAAATCTCACTAAATGATATCAAACCAGATATTTGGAGGCGTTTTGTTGTAAACGATGATATTTCCCTTCATGAGTTACATACAATCATTCAAATTGTTATGGGCTGGGAGGATTATCATGCATATAATTTCAGGAGTAAAGATGTATGTATCGAGGGTGAAGGAAACAATGGTTTTTGTGTTGATAGTATGTGGAAAGGTTTTCATACAAATGTTGATCTTGAAAAGACATTTGCATCAGGTGATATATATGTTAATAACCTTGTAACATATGAAAAACAAGAGTTTGAATATGTTTATGATCTTGGCGATAGGTGGATTCATAAGCTTGTTGTTGAAAAAATATTTTCAGAACGTGTAAATTCAGCAATTGTTATTGATGGTGCAAGATGTTGTCCACCTGAAGACTCGGGTGGAGTTTATGGATATTTCGAGATGCTTGAAATCCAAAAGGATCCATCTCATGAATTATATGAAGAACGTATCGTTGATTGGTTGGGTGAAGATTTCGATTCAGAGTTTTTTGATATACAAAGGGCAAATAGAATATTAAATGATGTCAGATCATGGCGTGAAGATGGTACTGATTCATCAGAATATTCTACCATAAAGATGCGGAAATTAGGAAGAAACGAACCATGCTACTGTGGTTCAGAAAAGAAATATAAAAAATGTTGTCTGCCAAAAGATATGAATAGTTTAGGTACACAACGAAAAATACCCATATGAACAATCGATATGGACAAGAAGTTAGATCAAGCATATTTCCCAAATGTTTCTTAAAAAAATATATGGTCATATGATCATCTACTAGATATTAATTGGAAAGATCAAGGACATCGGTAACACATTTTAGAGCGGAGACATAGGTTACACTTTTCACAAATTTTTCTGAAATGTCAATTTTTTCAATTTAAGATAATACAAAATATTTAACTTAGAAAAAATCTTGATTAGAAAACTATTTAACAAAGAGTTTCCTATCAAAAAAACATCAATGATTAAACCAAAAAATATTGACATAAATCAAAAAGAAAACATACAGAAAAAACTAATAAATATATTGAAAAACGAAAACAATATTCTTTTTTCTTACCTTCATGGATCTTTTTTAAAGGAAGTATTTAGAGATATTGATCTTGGGATATTTCTAGATATTAATCTTTCAAAAAAAAAAGTGTTAACTTATGAGATTTCACTAGAAGAAAAACTAAGTGAAGTAATACCCTTTCCTTGTGATGTTAGAGTTATTAATAATGCTCCATTATCCTTCAAATTCTCAGTTATTAAAAATGGGATCATTCTTTTCAGTAAAGATGAAAGTAAAAGATCAGATTTTGAAAGTTTAACTTTTGTAAAATACCATGATTTTGATTTTTATAGAAATAGATACTTGAGGGAAGCCATTGGAATTAAAATTTAATAAGGATAAAATAACAAAAATTTCATCTGAAATAAATAACGCCCTAATTAGGTTACATGAACTTTCAGAATTAGGGAAAAAGAATTTTCTTTCTGACCTACATAAAATTGGAAGCGCAAAATATTTTTTAATTGTAGCAATTGAAGGATCAATAGACATCTGCAATCATCTAATCTCAATAAATAAATTTAGAGCACCAGATGATTACGCAGATAGTTTTAGAATATTAGGCGAAATTGGAGTTATCTCTGAAGATTTTGTTAAGAAACTTATTGAAATGGCACGGTTTAGAAATAGATTGGTTCATATATACTGGGATCTTGATGATTCATTGATCTATAATATCATTTGTGAAGATGTTGGAGATATTGAAAGGTTTATTGACACTATTGCCTCTTTTTTATCAAAAAAATAATGATAATATTTTTTTTACTGTAAAATAATCTATTATTTTTGTTTACCTATTTTTTTGATAATATGTTAAATCCATTCATTCCAAGTCATCATAATCTCCAATGAACCGTCCAAGATGAGGTCGTGAACCATCCTGCCGTTCTTCACAATTATTAAAGACCGCAGACATATACCATCCTTGATATATAATTGAGCACATTTCCCAACCACCATCAACAGGAGAAAAACCTTTCATCACTATACGGTTCACCTCTCAATGTAACCACAACATCCATCTCTCAAAAAATGCCTATGAAGGACAGCAATTCACTCCACGTATTTTATCAAGGAATCATATATGATATATAGCAGTTCTGGATCATTTAATGCATCAGTTGACTTTCTTAACACATTCATTACCCTTATAAAAAAACCAGCAGCTCTTCCCCATTTCATATATGAAAAATAGCCCTGTCTTTCATCCTAAGAAGTCATATTGCATCGTTTATATTATCCCCACAATATTTTTTTTATGTCATCGAGAGTATAAAGCATTATATTCTCGCTTTCTGCAACTTTTTTCAGACTGTGAGAAAACCCACTTTTACTAAACAAAGCAATGTTTTCCTCCCATTTATCATTATTCCATTTTACCAGTTCTTTCTTTTCAAGTAATTTTTCATATACGCCTTTATTCATCTCTTTGTTTTGCCATTTACATTCCCCAAAAAGAATTTTCTTTGATCGCTCGTTAATTGCGACTATATCTATTTCGTTTTCTTTGTACCACCAAGATCCAACGGTTGAAAAATGCCAATTATCTGTTACATGTAACATCTGACGAACAACATCTTCAAAAATAGATCCCATATATTCTTGATACTGTTTTTTAATGAAATCAGTAACTCCCATAGGGTTTTCTTCAATTTCTTCTTTGTATGGATACACATAGCTTAACCAGAAACGGAAATAATTATCAGTTACTTTATACAAAAAATTTCTTTTTTTTTCAGGCATCATAACAGGATAAATCTTTCGGACAAGTTTTAGTGTTTGCAACACTGAGATATATTTATTTACATTGGTAATATCAACCAATGATTTAGTTGAAATTTCAGATAGTTTTGTCGCCCCATCAATCATTGCTTTTAAAATATTGAAATAGGTATTTGGTTCCCGTAGCTCTTCCTTTAACAAAATCTCTGCTTCCTGAAAAAGGATATTATGTTTATTGAAAAACGTATTTTCAACATTTTGAAAAAATCCATTTTTAGAATCAAATTCTTTAAGATAAAAAGATATGCCCCCCAGCGCACCATATGATTGTATCAAGTCAACTGCATCATATCCAGGTAAGAATTTAGGTAAAAAACTAAGTGGTATTTCCATTAGATTCAACTGCCCAGTTCGTCGTCCATACAGTGGACTTTTATAACCCAATACTTCGGTTTCCATCATTGACACAGATGATCCTGTTAAAATCAAAAAAACATTTTTATCTTTCAGTACTTCATCCCACACACTTTGAAACACTGAAACAACTGGTTTATATGATTCAATAAGGTAAGGAAATTCATCAATCAAAAACACAAATTTTTCTGAAATATCTATCTTTTCAACAATTCGTCTAAACAACACTTCAAAATCATCTGTTTCTTCAATATAAATATTAAATTTTTTGGAAAATTTTGTTCTAAAACGGTTAACTTCTAATGCCAATGGTTCTTTTCTTGAAAGGAAATAAAAATGTTTTTTATCGTGAGCAAACTTTTTTATCAATTCTGTTTTTCCAATTCTCCTACGACCGTATACAATAACAAATTCGGCATTAGGAGAATGAAATTTTTCATCGAGTGTGTGTAACTCTTCCCCCCGATCCACAAATTTTAGTAACATATTACTTAGTAATACAATACTATATCTTAAATGTTTCTAAAAAACAATGTTGTTTTTTTTAACAAAAAAGAAACAATTGATCTTTTTATTCAAAGAATAAATTCAGAAAAAATCTCCGTTAGAAAACTATTTAACAAAGAGTTTCCTATCAAAAAAACATTAATGATTAAACCAAAAAATATTGACAGAAATCAAAAAGAAAACATTCAGAAAAAACTAATAAATATATTAAAAAACGAAAACAATATTCTTTTTTCTTACCTTCACGGATCTTTTTTAAATGAAGCATTTAGAGATATTGATATTGGAATATTTCTAAATAAAAATTTTTCAAAAAAAAAGGTATTAACTTATGAGCTATCATTAGAAGAAAAACTAAGTGAATTAATACCATTTCCGTGTGATGTCAGAGTTATTAATAATGCCTCATTATCCTTCAAAT
>NJDG01000020.1 GCA_002254885.1 Thermoplasmatales archaeon ex4572_165 | reverse complement strand
ATAATGAAAAATTGCCAGTTTGCATTTTAGGTGGATGTCAGAATTGTAGATTTGATTTTATTGGACTAAACCCTGTATTAAAAAATAAGATACCTATTTTCATAACAGATTGTTTAGGTTGGAGTTTAACAAATAAATTAAACGGGGGTATGATTGCAACAATTGGATGCACTGATTTAAGTTGGCTTGGATTAGAATTTACTAGTATGAAAGGAGGTTCAAATTGGTTAGAATTAGGCTTTTTCAAGGAATATCAAAAAGGAATTGATACAATTGGAGATATTTGGAAAAATGTTATAACTCAGTATGTACAAAATTTCACTATTGATTGGAACGATCAATCTTTATGTGATTCTTCATTACATGCAAAAACCGTTCAACAATGGGTATTGTTTGGCGACCCCACTCTCAAAATTGGAGGATATGGCGGATAAATCAATTTTTCATTATAAAAAACTACAACAATTTAGCACACAAATATATGAAGTTTATTATGAAAACCCACTAAATGAGATAAAAAGCATATTGGACAAAAAAGAGATCCAAGAAAACGTTCAATCTCTTTGTGGAAACGCCTCAATAGATACATTAAATGTGGTTTTTTCAAATACTCCTACGTTTATAAAAAAAATAAAACTATTTCAATATAAATATTCACTGCGCCAGGGATATAAAAATGATACGGTACAAGAATTCATGGATTTAATATCCGTAATTTCTACTTATAAAATTAATTCAATTGATGATATTGATAAAATAGATGAGATTCCTAAAGAATATAAAGACATCATAAAAGAATTTTACAATAAATGGATAGAAAGCGAAAAGGCAGAACAAATAATCAACTTGGCAAATAAATTCGAATTAAATCCACTTATTGTAGGTATTATTGTTTTTTCAGTTGTTGTAATATGGGGCATGGCTTATGGAGGTGTTGCAACATTAACTGCAAATTCCGCTCTTTTTTATACCATGGGTATTTGTGTAATAGAATCATTATTCTTTGGTATAGTTTCAAATGCATATATTGCTGATTCTATGGTGGGAAATGAAACAAAAATATATGACGCTTTAGCAGAATGGGTAAGTAATTACCTTTTACCTTGGATGAGTTTTGAATTTGCGGAACATTTAATTTCTGGAATAATGGTTATTCTTTTAACTGGGTTATTTTTAGGAATTTTGGCCGGTCCATTAGTTCTTTATTATTTAGGAACTGAATCAATTTGGATAGCAAGAATAGTGTTTTTATATGGGGCTCAGGCATGGGCCGTCGTACCATTGTTAATTGATGTTATTATTGGATTGGTTTATTTGAATAGTTTACAATAATGAAGAATAATGTTACGCCGAGGAGGAGATTTGAACTCCTGTGAGACCGAAGTCTCACGAGATTTCCAGTCTCGCGCAGTACCAGGCTGTGCCACCTCGGCAGAAAAATTGTTAGAATGAGGGTATTAAGCCATCCTTATTAATGTTTTTTCCAGATAGGGGGGTATGTTCCTTTTTTCATGTAGACTTGTTCTACAATAACGCAAACTCCTGCGTCTTTTTGAAATATTTCCTCAGTTGAACATGTGGTCTTTCCGAAACCTACAACCTCTCCTTTCAATGTCATGATTGCGACAGAATCCTTTTTTTGTATGTCTGTGTCAACTTCAACAATGCCGGGTATTGCTAGATCTGCACCATGGCAAAGTGCATCAACTGCTGAATCTCGGATTACAATATGGGGTATAAATTTAAACAATGATTCGATTGGATGAATTATGGACCTTATTGGTTTTTCGTTGTTTTATGTTCCTGCTTGGCATCCCACGCGAAACAATACTTCTGTTCCTTTTATTTCAATAAATTCGATATAATAGATATTACGTTTTCGTCTTACTCTTTTCACCGCTGATCTAACTGGGGGCAGTTGAGTTATGGTTCCTACAAATTCTTGTAATGTTTTTTTTATTTTTTTCTCAGGAATTGGTTCATGTAGTTTCATTACTGCAACATATTCTTTTCCTGTTTGAGAAAGCACATGAAGGCCTCGTGCTGCACGACCTATTCCAATGGGTAGAACACCTGTTACTTTCGGGTCAAGCGTTCCTGCATGGCCTACTTTTGGGATTTGAAGCATATCTCGTATCCATGCATCTATCTGATGGCATGTTGGACCTGAGGGTTTATCGATAAAAAATACACCTGCTTCAAATAATTCATCAATAGATCGTTTTGAAGGAGGTTTTCCATAATGTGGATTTGTTGAAACATTTGCTTTAATTAATCGGTTGCGGATGTTGTCGGCAGGTAATTGATGATTAGCATTGGCCATACGGATCACATTTTTTTATATCTTAGTTATCTAAAAAACCTTTGTTGAGAAATGCAAGTATCATGATGACGATTTCATCAGGTGTTTTTTCTGATGAATCAATTATTAGATCATAAATAGAGGTATCCAACAAATCGATTTTATAGGATGAAAGATATCGTTTCTGTTCACTTTTTTCCCTGTGTTTCATTTCTTGTTTACGTTGTTCAATACTGCCACCTTCACGATTCACAATTCTAGATGCTCTAATATTTTCATCTGCATTGATCATTATCTTTATAGCATTGATCTTGTTTTTATATGCAAGCCAGCCTGAAAGACGTCCTTCAAGGATCACATTCCCTGATTTTAAAATCTCAACTTGTTTATCGTCCAGCTCTCTGTCTATTTGTTCATTTTGTTCACAGTATTTGCTAAACTCTGAAAGACTCATATTATGTGTTTCTGCTAGATTTCTAAAAAGCATACCACTATAAACATAGGGCATGTTGAGTTTTTTTTGTAGAATTTTAGCTATTGTTGATTTGCCACTACCAGGTGTCCCACTTATTGTAATTGTTGTCATAAATCATCTATTTAAAGGAAGGAATTATCTTTTTTCTTGTTTCCTTCCACCAATCTGACCAGCTTATCCATTTTAGTCCCTGTCGGACAATTTGGCCAAACACCATTGAAAACACTAGATACAACCAGAGCCATGTTTGCCAGAGGAAACCTACTGGTTTGGAAAACAGGGAAACACCTGTTGCCCAAGGAACTGTGAAATAGAAATATTCAAGGTTTCCAAGGAAAAATCTAAGCCACATGAAAATTGGGACAATGAAGATAAATAAGAAAAACATAGGTTTCATCATGCCACTAGATGCTTCTGTTTGCCGCCGCATGATTTGAGGCTGCATTTTCATCATTTTATTAACTCGATTGGTATTTCCTTCTCTTCTTGCCTTTTGCATTTCTTTCTGAAAAGTACGTGTTATCTCTTGGGATTCACCCATTTTTTTCCAATCCGTAAATAAATTCTGGAAAAATGAGGATAAGGATACGACGATTGCTCCTGCAAGAACCAATGTTACTATGGGGAATGCACCGTCAAACCCGATGAGAGGGTAGAATGCTGAGTTTAATGATACTGCAAGAAATTTGGATACATTTGGATCTCCAAAGATAAAAAGCATCACAAACATCAATAACATTAACATTAACAGCTGATTGCTTTGTCCTTTTGCACTCTTATTATCCATCTATGATTCCTCTTTTAATTTTTTTTTATGAAATAGATAAAGAGAGCATAAAAATATCTACACTCTCAAATTGATAGTCTTTTATTAGTCTGATCCGAAGAATCCTCTTAGTACAGGATGCATCTCCATTGCTTGTTCTTTTGCGATATCCTCATACAATCTAATGATGATACCTACAGTTAGAAGAACTCCTGTTCCACTTGCATTACCAACGGTTCCAACTGCATCAGCAAAACCTGCAAGTGCTCCAACTGCTGCACCACCAATAACAGTAACTACTGGGATATATCGTTCAAGGACCTTTTTTAATACACGTGGATCTCTTCGAAATCCGGGTATTTGCATACCTGAACTTTGTATCTGTTTTGCGACATCTTTTGGTGCCATATTGGTTGTTTCAATCCAGAATTTTGCAAATAGAATTGAACCTATGATCAACACGGATAAATATATAATGACTTTTGCAGCATATTGCCAGGGAGCATGGCCTCCATATCCTCCTGCAAAAATAGGCATCAGCCAACTATTCAGTCCTCCAGGACTTGATAGATACCAGGCACCTCCTGCAAGAGGTTGGGTTGTAACGGCTAGATCGTATTTTCCAATCCACCATTGACCACCTAGAAGCGGTAGTTTTGATCCATGCAGTAGCATTGCAAACATGTTTACATTTGCAAGAAGTGCAGACATTAAAATTACAGGTATGTTAGATGCATATATGAGACGAATCGGGTATCTTCCACGGGCACCTCGAACTTTTCCATGTGCAAGGGGAAGCTCAATTCTAGATGATTCAATATATACAACAAGGAAAAATATGAATAGCGTTCCAAGCAATGGAACAATAGCATTTGTATAACCAATACTGGGTGCACCTAAAAGCATTGATTGATAGCCTCCACCGACAATTTCACCTAGGCTCATTTGTGATGAAAGATAAGCTGTCCCGGGAATGACTCCTGCTGGTGGGTTACTCATACTAACAATACCGCCTGAAACCGGTAGCCAGCTGAAAAGACCCGTAAACAATGCTTGTGAAACCCCTGCGGCTATGAAAAGTGATATGCCAGATCCAATACCCCATTTTGAAATGGTTTCATCCATAAAGAATACAATATATGCACCAACAATTAATTGGATGACAATGACAAAGTTAGCCATATTCATGCCAACCATATCAACAAGCCCAGTTGTCGGTTGCAGATATCCAAAGATTTGAGGTATTGCTTCAACGACAATCATAACAAGTACAAGGACTTTTTGACTTCCTTGATAAATAGCTTTATCTTCTGCGTTAGAAAGATCCAGGTTAATGATTTTAGCTCCGACAAACAGCTGAAGAATAATAGATGCAGTAACGATTGGCCCTATACCAAGATGCATAATAGAACCCGATGCACCAGCCATAATAAACCGGTAATTGGCAAACAAATCAATAACGTCAGATTTCAATCCAAATATCATGATGTTTGTCAAAATAAAATAGATGATTAGACTAAGAATTGTCCAGAACATTTTTGTTCTGAATGTCACATGTCCATCTGGTTTTTTTATTGCAGGCCAGCGATCAATTAATGGTTTTAGCTTGTATAAGTAACTCTTTTTTTCTTCTGCCATAATCTAAACCCAGGTTTTTTATTTTTATTTATTATTGTTTGATGAGGTTGACTTCGCCATTTTGTGCTTTGATTTTCTCAATGGCTTTTGCGGAGGCTTTTTTCACGGTTATCTTGAAATCTTTTCCTATGTTTCCGCCACCAAGGAGTTTATCAATTCCTTCTTTTTCAAGATCAATAGTTTTTTTTGAGGGAAACCGTTCTTCAAGTGCTCCAATGTTTATGTATGTGTCATGTTTTATCATTTTTTGAGGTCGTTTGAAACCATGTTTTCCAATGTGGTCAGGCATATATTTCATCATGTGCATGAATCGATGTTTAAGAAGTCCTGCATTTCCTTTTCCGCCTCTAAGACCTGCCCCACGTCCGCCTTTTTTTCCACGTCCATGTGTCATAGAACCTCTGAATTTCTTTGTTTTATTCCCTGTCAATTAAATCACGTATCCTGTAACTTGTTTACTTTATAGGTCGAATGCAGATATAGTAATACATTATTATACTTTCGGATGGTTTTCATTGGATTTTTATGGTTTTTGAGTGTTCCTTTAATTTTTTTATTGATGATTTGGAGGTTATAGATTCTTTGTTTTTTATAGCATTCGATTTATTGAGTTAATAATCTGCAGTATATAAAACTGTAATAAATTTAGAAAGATTTATATAAAAAGTTAATTATAGTATATTTCAATAGTAAGAATTGATTCAAACCAATATATCTAATAGGAGGAATATAGAGAAATGAAAAAAATGTTAGAAAAAACATCAATTATTGCGGTAGCAGCTTTATTCTTAACAGTTTCAATCATGCCAATGATTGCAGCAGATTTAGGAACAGAAAAAGAACAGACCATTCCAATTGAAATAAGTTCAATTCAGGAGAATGGATTACTTAAAACAGAAACATTCCGTTTGACAAACGCAGAATTTTCAACAATAATTGAGAAACTCACCACATTAATAAATCTAATAAATATGGCAAAAGGTGAAAATGCAGTAGCAAATATACTTCTCAACTTTATAAATGGAAACAACAACCCTCTTCTTTCAAAAATCATCAATGCTCTCTTAACATCAAATATGGATTTTGATAGAAAAGTTGTAGTTAGTGCAGGCTGGGGTTTAAATATCAACCCATTCAAGAAAAGTCAAACAGAATTTGTGAAACCTATCACATTCTGGCATTATGCAGAAAACTCCGATACTCTGACGTTTCCAAGTTCAACTGCAACCCTTAATCTAAACCCATTTGAAGCTAAAACAATGATAGGAAGTCAACTTGGAATAATGCTCCGATTTAGAGGAGTATATGTTCATATACCACAATCATACCCTGCTCAAAGTTTCACATTCTTTATAGGGTCTGCAAAACACATTATCAACATTGAACTTCCAACGATACAAATTCCAGATGGAATGATGGAATAAAAATACCATTCATTTCTTCTCTTTTTTTTAATTTTAATCAAAAAATATTAATATGATAGTTGCTGTATTATATTATGATGATTTAATGATATTAGATCATAAAATGAGGCCGTATTTGACCATTGGGTCAATCTTTATTGTTTTCTTATTGATTATTACAATTTTTGTTCCAGTATCTAATGCAGGATTGCTGGATGAGAAGGAAACAGTTCGTGTTGCTTTCATTTGGCAACGGTGGGACATTCTTGATATACCTGCAAAAATTGGCATGTTCATTTATAAAAGGATTTTAAAGCAAGCGGAATCTGAATACAATGTAAATTTTGAAGTTTATGAATTCTGGGATCGAAAACATGGTGGAGACGTTCAAAGTGGGAAACTAGAATTACTTGACATTGATGTAGTTGTTGGACCTGGAGGATTTGGAGGTTGGAATAGTCCGAAAGCATATCGAACTGAATTGAGAAAATTCGTCCGATCAGGTGGAGGATTTTATGGGATATGTGGAGATTCAACATTTGGATCTCTTGGCGTAGTCAATTTTCCAGCGGGTTTCAGAGTCCCTCTAAAAAAAGCCACAGGATCAAAAACATTGACTCCCATGCTTGGTCTTGCCAATGTATATACAGATGCCAGTGCCTTTAATGAGATTCTTAAATATCCTTTCTGGATAAAAAAATCAGATATAATTGAAATTGCCGGGCAGCTTCCTATTTCACGGGCCCCTATTAAAATTGAACCATCTCTTGTTAATATACAGGAACCATATAGTGGGGATCGTATACGAGTTATGCTTGGTAATGCACCTCTTGTTGATGGACCAATTATCTTCCGTCTTTTTATGCCTAAGGTATATACTATTGCAGAGTTCAAGGGAACTGATGAACCATATGATAAAACCTTGAAAGGAGAGAAAGCAATGGTTGCAACATGGTATGGAAAAGGAAAAGTTGTTCTTTCTGTTGTACATCCAGAACTCACCATAGGAAACACCAGAGCACATGATCTTTTTGTTAGAAATCTTCTTTGGGCTGCAAAATCTTTACCATTGAAGGATCGAATCATATCGTCTCTACCGCTTTTAGTAACACTCTATAATTCAAAAAACATTGATCATCCCTTGTTTTGGTATCTACTAATCACAAAAGATTTCTAAATTTAGGATTGTTACTTTATTTGAACTAATGCAACTGATACTTTGTCTTTAAATTTCTTATGAAAAGAGAATTGTGCTTTAATTGGAAAATCATAGATTTGAAGAACTTCACCCTCTTTTTTTAGTGATTTTAGTAGCTTGCTTATAAAATCAAGGGTGTGTTTTAGGTGAAGGGAATAGACAACTGATGCAACAGAGGTTGCTTTTTCTAAAAACGCCCGATCTGCATGAATGTTTTGTTTTTGAGCACCAAATGGCGGATTCATCAATACAGTATCAACTTTTTCAGAAACATCTGAAACATCTTTACAGATAAAATCAATGTTAAATTGGTGTTTCTTTGCAAATGACACTGCAAGATCAATACAGTCCTGATCTTTATCAACGCCTATGATCTGTTTTGCATTCAATATTTTTGCACCAAATGAAAAAATCCCTGTTCCACAACCCAGATCAAGGACATACTTGTCAGATATATCTTCAGATGCATAGGCTTGAAAGAGGATGTCCGATGCGATTGTTGCAGGTGTTTTATATTGCTCAAAACCCGGTTTCGGATCTGAAAAATCTGGTACTTGCTCTAAAAATATTTCCAGATCTTTTTTTTTCATCATTTCACCATTTGATAAAAAACAATTAGATAGATGAAATTGATGTTTCTTTTTGTTTCAGTGGTTCTTTTTTGACTTTCTTTAATGTAAAATAAAACGTACTACCTTGATTTTTTCCAGGGCTCTCTACCCATATTTTGCCACCATGTTTTTCAACTATTCGTTTGCAAATGTTAAGACCTAGGCCACTGCTATCTAGATTATGACGACTGTCATCTGCTTTATAAAACTCATTAAATGCTTGTTTTATCTGGGATGATTCCATCCCAATTCCAGTATCACTTATAGAAACTATAATATCTGAGGAACCTGTCTTTTGAACTGCATCAATACTTATGGATCCTCCTTCTTCCAATGAATATTTCACCGCATTTGTAATAAGGTTATTTAATAATTCCTGCAATAAAATATGATCTGCTTCAACATATATCTCATCAATTACATGATTTTCGACTACGATATCGTTCTCTTCAAATAAAACCTGATTGTTCACAACTGAATTTTTAATTTCATCTGTCAATGAAATCGTTTCAATATTAAATGGGATTTTATCTGAATTTAGCTTTGCTAGATTAATGGTTTTGTTTACAAGCTCTTTCATAAATACAACGTTTCTATTTACAACTGTGAACAATTCCTTATCTTTCTTTGATGCTATCTTTTTTTCAAGCATGGGGAGAAGGACCATTAAGGGCGTTAAAGGGGTTTTTAGATCATGGCCAAGTTGATTGATGAAATCATCTTTCTGTTTAATGAGTTGTTCAATCTTTTCTGTTCGCTGTTTTACTTTCCTTTCAAGGTCTTTATTAATTGTGAAAAGAACTTCATGAGCATCCTCTAATTCTTTTATAATCATTTTATTTTTTGTGATATCACGAACGATGCAGACAAGTCCACCATCGTCAAGGGCTGTCAATGTAATTTCCTGAGAAAAAAGAACACCGTCTTTTTTCTTTCCAACCGCTTCACCTCTCCACCAACCATTCTTTGAAAACTCAGGCATAATTTCGGTATCAAAACGATTCAATTCTTTTTCATTATAGAGGATGGTCCAGGTTTTTCCAATAATTTCATTACCTGATTCATAACCATAAATCTTTACATGCGCATCATTTACAAAAACAAATTTTGATTCTTTATCCAAAATTGCTATACCATCTATGGAAGATTTTATCACAGTTAATTGTTTTTTAATGATTTCTTCTGATTTTTTTTGTTGAGATATATCAATAATGTTACTAAGAATAAATGATTGATTATCTACTGTGATTGTTTTTGAGGAGAGGAGGCCATGAATTTCTTTCCCATTTTTGGCTTTAAAGATAAACGATTCATTTTCAATAAATCCTTTTTCTTTAATGATTGAACGAAATCGATTTTGTTGTTCATTAGAAGTATCATCCCAAATACCCAGTTGCATTAATGTTTTACCGATGATTTCTTGTTTATTCCAACCTGTTTTATCCATGAATGATTTATTAACATCAATGAATTTCCCTGTTTCAAGTGAATTTAAACAAATTGCTGTTGGACTTGAAACATAGAGTGCTGTTAATTGTTCTTCTGCTCTTTTTATCTTTGAAATATCTCTAAATGAAAAAAGGTTTCCAATTAACCGATCGCCTTCTTGTAATGACGTTATGATCACATCAAAATATTTTACAGTATTGTTATCGTCAAACATAAACTCAAATGAATAATTTTTTTTATTGAACTGTTCAATTATTTGAGGGTGAGATTTAAAAATTGATGAGATAGTTTTACCAATGTTCTTTGAAGCTTTTTCTTTAAAAAAAGGTTCTGCTGCCTTATTGAATTCAATAAGACGATCTTGAACATCAAACATAAAAATCGGATCATGAAGATTTTCAAATACCGTATTTCTAGCAAGGGGAATTACATCTATTAAGCTAAATGTTGAAACACCTACTGTAAAAATCGTACCTGTAATAATAAAGCATACCGGCGTGTAATCAAAATATGTTCCCGTAATTCCAGAGATAAAAAGGAAATTTGCAGCCCATGGAACAATAGCTCCAATAGATAGAATGATTGAGTGGATTTTATATATTGTTTTTAATTTTGTAATTCCGCTTAAAAGATAATAAAGGCCAGTACTAATCAAGATGTATGAATATATCGCGTTGATCCACCAGAGGGGGCCTGGAGTTGTCGTATTTAAAACATACGATTGATGTGGTATAATGGTGAATTCTGACCAAAAAAGATGATGGATACCATCGGTAAAAACAAAACAAAGAAGAATTAAAGAGACAAAGTAAAAAAGAACGACCTTTCTTTTAGTAATCCATGATGTCCTTCCAGTCCACTTCATTGAAAAAAGAAGCCAAGAAGGTGGGATAAGTAACAGTCCAACATATTTGAATTGCTCCCAGAAATAGATCATGGCTCCATTATTTGAAAGAATTGAAAGAAGTATCCCAAAAGACCATATAGACACAGCAGAAAGAATCATTGAAAAAATGCGAGCTGGACTGAACTGCTGTTGTGATTTATATGTATATAGAAGAAAAAGGGACAATAAAAGCGATAGAACTGCGGAACAAACAATAAAAAAAATGTACATTTCCACAGATCCAACCATATATAATCCATCCATTTTAGGCTATCATACTTGTTCTTAATTTTTGTAGACAGGTTCATTGATTATAATCAAAATTTAATCCCATCACATTACGAATAATTGAATAATTGTATATATTAAAAACTTTCCCTCTTTTTCAAATTTGATATTTTGAGGTGCTATTGATTGGCAATATGTGTGAAAAAATCATATTTTATGCCGCAAATTTTATGAGCATCATGTCTTTTTCGGATATTATCAGGAAAAATTCTGATTGGGCTTGTAGATCAGCTCGGAAGATCGCTTCCTTGGCATGGAAGAGGCCTCGGGTTCAAATCCCGACTAGTCCATTTATTAGAATGCTTTGCTTGATTTAATCGCTCAGATTATTCTAGGTTATGATTATAAATCATATATCGGGGGACATAATGTTTGGTTATTATCTGGAGGAATTGAATTTGAAATATTGTTAGATATATAATAGCAATAGTTACAATTGAATTCTTCAATATCGTCTTCATCATCAATTTCTAAAAAATATTTCTTATCTTTCTTTTTACTTTTCATCAATCCTTCCTCAATTAGATCTGACAATCTAACGAAATTCAATGCTTCTTTTTTATTCATTCATGAATCAATATAATAATTAACTAAAACAAAATCTTCCCTTGTAAGATATGTGCCTTTCAATATTTTCACCTCTTCAAAATTATATTTGTTATTTATTGTAAATTAAATATCAAAATCTTTCAATTGTAATAAAAAATAATGTCTTTATTAGATTGTATATATTGTATTAGATATCTAAATAATTTTATTAAATAAAAGTTACTTGTAATCTGTTTTTAGTCATCTTTTGAAAAGCGTTATAATATACTGGATCAACATCATTTTTTTAATGAACACCCAACACACAATTAAAAATACAAAAGTTTTAAATTAAAAATATGTTATTGTGAATTATTAAATTGAACAGATCTTGAAAAAACAAACCAAAAAGTATTAAATATACTCAATTTCATCCTTTAAAATATCAGCGGAACATTTAAATATACAACCCTACGTTTTTAATATGGTGCAAAATAATTAATGTTAAGAACAAAAGTAGTCAACGATTCAACGGATCTTATCCCTCTTATCCGAGCTTTTGATAACCCTGTAAAAAAAGCAGTTTTTAAAGAGATTCAAGTAGAGTGGAAACCATTAAGTGATATTAAAGATAGATATGGAGATACTGGTGAGCAAGCTCTTGAATTATTTGATCAGATGAAACTTGTTGAAACAAAATGGACAACTTCTGATGAAGGTATAAATGGAAGGCCACAAAAAAAATATCGATCTTATTATTCGGCATTTAACATAAACATCAGCTGTCCTGTTAATGAAATTAGTGAAATATTTACAATAGCATCCCTTAGAAAAGCAGATTTTGCAGAATTGGAAAATGAAATCGCAAAATTCATCGGAGACGATGGAAAATTCAGTAATTCTGTTGCAGAAGAGTTCAATATGACCCTGCTTGCTTTGAAAAGTATTGTTAAAAGATCAGAAAAACTTGGGTTCAAAGGATTAAAAATAATTAAAAATTAAGAAGATCAATCATTACTTTTTTTTGACATTCAATTAGTTTTTTAAACTCTTTGTTATTGCAGACTATTGATATGGATTTCGCATTTATCATTCAATCATTTTGGATTATTATTCCTGCATATATTGCAAATGCAAGTGCTCTGCTTGTAGGAGGAAAGACCCCTATTGATTTTGGTAGGAAATTTAAAGATGGGAAGAGAATATTGGGTGATGGAAAAACATGGAATGGCCTAATCACAGGTGGTTTCATCGGAATTACAGCAGGGTTTGCAATTGCTACTGCTGCCCCTTATATCAATCAGATATTTGCAGATAACAATCTTGACTTTCTTAGTATTACCAATTTTGAGGGGTTTCCTTTTATGATACCTATTATTGCAAGTATCACATATGGGGCGTTACTTGGTGATCTTATTGAAAGTTTTTTTAAAAGACGAAAAGGTATTGATCGGGGAAACAACTGGATCCCTTTTGATCAAATTGATTTCATTTTAGGCGTCTTATGTTTCAGTTTAATAATGAGTACCATTCTTCATGTTACTGGTGCTATGTCATACAACTGGTTTCTTGTAAATCTTACACTACCTCACGTTCTTTTTTTATTGATCGTGTCACCTTTCATTCATCTTTTCTCAAATTTTGTTCATAAAAAGACAAAAACATAAAAAACAGTCAAACAAAGTATATAAATCAGAAATCGCATATTTTTATTCTAAAAATTGCCAATAGCAGTTTTGGTGGTGAGGAGAATATGGGCGAAACAATAAATGAGTCGATGAATCAGGAACTTAAGGATTGGATTAAAGAAACACGTCAGATTCCACAAGATGAAAATAATCCTGATCAATCAAATAAAGAACCTCAGGGTAAATGTATGATCTGTGGGCAGAAAGATGCAAAGTTTTTTTGTATTAAAGATTTTAGATCAAAAACTAAATCTTCAAATTCTTTTCCACCAACCCAAGTTCCAAGAATTGGTTTATTATGTGCTTCATGTAAACGTTGTTCACGAACCATTTTTAGAATAGCACCGGTAAACTCACGGGGTCTAGCATATCCTCCATGTACTGATGCAACAATTATTCCATCAATATCCGGATCTTCAAGCATGATTTTTGTGGCGGATTCATAGCGGAAGAAACCTGCATCTGCTACTAGATCAGCAGGATTATTTGCATTGACTAGATCTGGAATTATTTTGTCTATTTTATCTGCGGTTTTCTTTGAAAGCTTTGGAACAGAAAGACCATTAGCTTCACATGCATCTGTTAGAAGAATTCCAAGGCCGCCGCCATTTGTGATGATTCCTATGCGGTTTCCTCTGAGGGGTGGTTGTCCTTCTAGTGCACGGGCCATATCAAAAAGCTCAGATACATCACGACATCTAATACCGCCTGCTTGTTTAATTGCAGCACTATAAATATTATCACTACCAGCCATGGAACCAGTATGAGATGAAGTGGCTCTTGCCCCCGCACTACTCCTACCTGCTTTTACTACAAGCACTGGTTTATCACAAGCCTTGATGCTGTTCATAAACGCTCGACCATTTTTCACTGCTTCAATATACAATCCAATTACATTTGTATCTGGGTCATCTCTAAAATAATCAATAAGGTCATCATCTGTAATATCAAGTTTATTTCCAACGCCAATGATTTTGGAGACACCAACAAACTCATTGTTTGCTAGATATATCATTCCAATGCCAAGAGCTCCACTTTGACTGATAAGAGACAATGTTCCTTTTCTAGGAGTTCCAAATACAAATGATGCATCCAGGCCATCTGCTGCATTCTTATATCCCATAGTATTTGGTCCAAGCACACGGATGTTTTTACCTTTGATGATATCTTTGATTTCATCTTCTAACTTATGGTTTCCTATTTCGCTGAACCCTGAGGAGATAATAATGATGTTTTTTACCTTTTTTTTCACACAATCATGCATGATAGAAGGAACAAGTTTAGCAGGAACACTGATTAATACAAGATCAATATCATTTTTTACATCAGTAAGTTTTTTGTAACAAGGAACACCAAGGATTGTTTTTTCATGAGGATTAATTGGGTAAAGATCACATTGATAATCAGAAATGAGGATATTTTTAAGAGCAGCATGACCAATTTTTTGCGATTCTTTTGACGCTCCAACTACTGCAATACTTTTTGGTTTGAAAAATACTTCCAGTTTATTTGACATTTATTCACCTACGCATTTTCTATTAAAAGAACATTTGAAATAGAAATTACTTACTTAAAACCTTATCCTCTTGTTTCTATGGAATGTATTGATTCATAATCTGAATTATTTCCGTACTGTTTTTTGCTTTTTGATATTCACTGAGTGGTTCTTTGTTCATTGTAAGAAACTGAGGGGCCCATTTATAGATTTGAAGGATTTTTTCAGCTTGTTCTTGATGATTAAGTATAGTCAAGGCAGCAGCAAATGCTTCAAGAGTAGATAATTTTAGTACTTTCCCGTAATTTACAGGGTTTACAGCAATCAGAAATGGAAGGGATCTATTCACCATTTTTTCACTAAGGGTTTCAAAAACAGATTCTGCATGTTTCCAGGAGCAATCAACTGCAAGCAACCCATTTTTTTTACTTAATTCCATGTCTTTTGGTGAAAGACTTTTTTTGGAGTAAGGATTTAAAAGAATCATTTTACTTGGGATTTTTCTTGGTGATGTCACTAGATTTGCAAAACCCATTCTATTCATCTTTTTTGCACTACATTTTTTTGGATCATCCTCATTTGCATGATACACGAGTAATTTAATTAATTTCATCAATTATCTCTCTCTTTAATTTCAATGTCAAAGACATAATGGCTGATACCTGGCGCATATGATTTGATTTTATAGTGCGATAACAAATATGCAACTCTATCAAAAGGATTACATATTGTTTGAATTTGATCCAGCGGACTTTCAGGGATTTTTTTGTCTGAAAACGTATCATGGTAATGAATTATTCCTATATGATCTTTTAAGGCATTTATTGCGGTTTCTAAAAATAATGATGTTTCATGAAAATAACCCATTACCACTCGATCTGCAATCTCTTTTGGTGAAATCTGTTTGCTATCCCCATGAAGCGGTTCAACGATATTTTCAACATTGTTTTCTAATATATTTTTCTTTAAAAACCTAAAAGCAGCAGGGTTTATTTCACACGCAAAGATCTTCTTTGGTTTACTATATACAGCTATTGGGATCGTGAAATAACCGATTCCTGCAAATAAATCAACAATGGTTTCAGAAGGATTTGAAATCGTGCTCATACGTTTACGTTCTTTCATGTTTCCAGATGAATACATGATTTTTTGAGGGTCAAGATGAAAAGATATCCCATTTTCATGATGCATTGTTTCCGTATTTTTTCTTCCAAATATATGTTTTATTTCAGGCTCACGAAATCTTCCGATGATGCCTCCTGTGTCAACAAGAACAGCATCACAAGCAAGAATATTTGCATAAACTTCCCCAATTTTATCTGAAAACGATTCTAATGATGCTGGAAGTTTAATAACTAGAATATCCCCAAGTTTCTCCCATTTTTTAGGCAATAGATTCAATTCTTCTTTAGGGATCATTGTTTCAAGTTCTTTTTGAATAAGCTTAAATGGTGTAAGGCTCATAAAACAAGCATTAAAAGCAATTTTAGTATAAAAGCACATGGATGAAAACAAGGTAGAAACCCCTTTTTTTACCATAACGACTATGTACCCAAGAACACATCCCCCTCTAATACCATGGATCTTTTTCCTTACACGTTACGGCAGAATCAAAAAGCAATCATATCAACGATAAAAAACACCCTTGAAAATAGGGAAAATTTTATTTTAGAATCTGGAACTGGTTCTGGAAAAACGATTTGTGCACTATCTGCAACTCTACCTTACGCTTTGGAACATGATAAAAAAATTGTGTATATCACACGGACAAACTCACAACAGCGACAAGTGATAATGGAACTTCGTTCTATTTATGAAAACATAAAGGAGGATGCAGAAATCAAGGAATCTTTGTTTGGTGTTGGAATACAAGGCAGATCAAATATGTGTCCTCAGGCAAGAGAGGATAAAGATTTAAAAGAAGGCAATTCCGAAGAGCTTTCAAAATACTGTGCAAATGAAAAAAAGAAAGCACGAACATCAAAGAAAGGATGTATGTATTATCGTAATTTCGTAGAGAAAAAAGAGCTCATAAATCAAACAAGCAACTGGGTTAGAAAACAGATGCCCACAGCAGAGGAATTCATTGAACATTGCACAAAAAAACATCTCTGTCCATATGAGCTTAATAAATCCCTTGTTCGTGAGGCACGAGTTGTTGTTTTACCCTATATTTATGTTTTTAATGCAACCATTCGTAATATGTTATTTGATTGGCTTGGAGTCTCCGAAGAAGACATCATTTTGATTGTTGATGAAGCCCATAATCTACCAGATTATATACGTGATCTTTTTTCAACTCAACTTTCAGTTTGGATGTGTAAGAATTGTGGAAATGAAGCTAGAAACTATGGTGATCCTTCAACAGGATCCGGGCGATTCAGCATTTCAAGTTTCTGTAATACCCTTGAAGACATCATTAGAGAGCTTAGAGATACATATGTGTATAACATTTTAGAGGAAGGGATACGAAAACAAAGCAATCATCAATCAGATGCGTTTCTTCCTAGAAATGAGTTTCTCAATGAGATATATAGTCGAATGAAGCTGAATGAAAAAAAAATGTTTGATATCATTGAAGATCTTGTTGCATATGGCGAGAAAATACAGGAGGATAAGCAAAAAAAGAACAAACTCCCACGATCATATCTACATAAACTCGGTCTTTTTTTAGAGTTCTGGATGAATCTAACCGATAATCAATATGCAAAACTATCTGTTGATGCATCAGATGGAAAGAACCCTCGAATTGAGGCATACTGTCTTGATCCCTCTGTTGGAACAAATATTATCAATAAATTTCACAGCTCAATTCATATGTCTGGAACCCTTGAACCACTTGAGGAATACAGGGATTCAATGGGCCTTTCACACAATACCACACTTATCTCATTTTCTTCTCCTTTTCCAAAAGAAAACAGAAAACTTCTGTATCTGCCAGATGTGACTACAAAATATTCTGAGCTGATGAAAGATGACACTATTCAGAAAAAAATGTGGGAGTATATAACCACAATATGCAATAAATTCCCTCAGAACACCATTGTTTTTTTCCCAAGCTACAACACGCTTTCACTGTTTCAAAGAAATCATGATTTTTCAGATATAAAAAAATCTGTGTTTCTGGAAGAACAAAGAATGAGTCAAACAGCTTTAATGGATCTAGTATCTGATTTCAAGAACCAAGGTAACAAACTAGGAATTGGTGCAACTCTTTTCTCAGTGATTGGTGGAAGAATAAGCGAAGGCATGGATTTTCCTTCTAAACAACTTGAAATCGTACTTATCGTTGGGATCCCCTATCCAAAACCCACAGCAAGACAACGTGGTTTGCAGAAATATTATGAAATGAAATTTCATAAGGGATGGGAGTACACGGTTCAAGCACCAACTGCAAGAAAACTCCTGCAAGCAATTGGAAGACTCATACGAGATGAAAAGGATAAGGGTGTTGCAATAATTCTAGATCGAAGAGCCCCTCGGTTCAAACCTTACCTAAAGGAGCTTGGTAAATCAATAGACATCATGAAAGAGATTGAAAGTACTATTGGATAAGAAGTATATGCCTCAAAACTGAAACCATAATTGACTTAGAAATATGGTTAAGATGATGGTTTTTTAGGTAAAAGATTTGGAATACTCTCCTCAATATCATAGGAGACATTACAGGTTTCACAGATTAGGCTTCCTTCAATAACCTCATTTTTTTCTTCTTTTTCAATAGATAAGATCAAAGGTGATTTACAGGTTGGACAGCAGATTATATCCATTAGGTCTTTTTTCATATATTTTCACACTCAAAATTATTTTTCTGATGTTACCTCATCAAGCTCGAATTGTTTTAAAAATATTGCTCTTTTCATCCCTAGATTACTATCATACACATATGCCCAATTTTCATCTGAATTTGTCCGTGCATCATCAAGATGTTGTAAGAAATTTTTTACCTGTGAGTCCATATAATCAGCATGAAATAACACTATTGCCTCTGGGATTTTTGGGATACTAGGTGAACCATATTCAAGATGTCCATGATGACTAAGAATCATATGGCAAAGAAGTCCTTCAAGTCCTTCATCAAAACTACCGCCCTTTTCCCGGATTTTTTCGGCAGTTTCTCGTATCCATCGATCGCCAATAACGATATGGCCAATAAAATTACCGATACTTGTTTTTTGAATCGATGTTGTGGTCTCATATTCTTTTAATTTTCCTACATCATGTAAGAGAGCACCTGTGATTAGTAAATCTTTGTTTAACCCAGGATACATCTTTGAGATATTTTGACAGAGCCGGGCTACACCAACACAATGTTGCATGTTTCCACCAACATAGTTATGATGATGTGTAATTGCTGATGGCGAGTTTTTATATGCAAATTCAAATTCTGGATCATTAAAAAAAGTATCAAGCAGCAAACGAAGATCTTTATTTTCAATTTCTTCAATGAAACTGGTTACTTCTTTGAAAAGACGGTTGATCATTGCTTTGGATAAAGCTTGCACAAAATCACTTTTTTCATATTCATCATCAATACATTTTCGTACCCCGCCAGTTTTTTCATTGATTGAAACCTGTAATTTCTCATTATAAACCTCAACATTTCCATGACGGATATGAATAACATCACCAGATTGAAAACTATTGAACAATCGTTTCACACGATCCTTATTGTCTCCACCCCAGTATTTCACTGCAATATCTCCAGTTTTATCTATTGCAATAAAATCAAACATTGTCCCTCTTCGATAGGCTCGAGGGGCTGTTTTTACTTTCACAGAAAACATGTCATTAATTGTGTCCCCTTCTTTAAGATCCTCAATGAATTGTTCTTTCTTCCTTTTTCCATCATCCGTGTGGATCATGGCTTGTTCATTTTGTTTTTTATCAAAACTGTAAATGTCAGTCATCTTGGCAATTCCCCTAATAACATTATTATTTTTCCTTCTTTTCTTATTCAATACTGTTATAGTTTATACAGTTTTCCTTGTATAACTCTAACAGTATTATCATGAAAAGAAGTAAAGCTCTCAGGTTTTTTTGTATGAACTGGAAAAAGCGTTTCTGGTTTAATTTTTTGAATCACATGTTTAAGATCTGTACCATTGATGTGTCCTGAGCAATGTGATTGATTCAAATTTAGGTCAAAATGATTCAACCAGTTTTTCATACGATCATATGAAATCTCCATTTCCTCATTAAATGGCTCAGAAAGCGAATGTATATATGTTCCATGATATGGTTTAAGGTCAATGAGCATATTGAAATACCAGAAATTCAACACAACCATATATTTTCTAGGATTTTTAATAATCTCTTCTGCTTGAATTATATTGGGGTAATCTAAACGTTTCTTTACATAAGCATCAGAGTAATCTTCTTTATTGTATGTTCCTGTATGTCGTTTTGGAAGTAAAAGAGAAATTGATTCGTCTGTGCTGTTTGGTGCCTCAACAAAAGGATCCTGGTGGTATCTTTCCAGAAAACATGCATGTTTAAAGTTGATTACAAGTTGTTTATCTAGGTCCTTGGCGATCTGATAAAATGTTTGAAAACGATCCAGATCCTTAAAATTAAAATCAACAATTGAAACATTTTTTTCTTTGTTGATTATTTTCTTTGAATCAGTGTATACTTTTTTTTCAGATTCATCTGTTTTCGTCTCATTAATACGGGTACCTTCTGTAATCATTGCAATAGGTTTTGCTTCTGATGCTTTTTCAACAAATTCTTTTGTATACTGACCATGTTGACCATGAAGTCGCATGTCTCCTGTATAAATAATTGGTCCTTCTGATGAATGTATAATAAAACCAAAAGCACCTGGGACACTATGATCCACAGGAAAAGGTTCAATGTCAAGAGAGTCAATCTTAAAACTTTTACATGGGTGAAATGTTACAATGTCTCGGTTTATTGCAGGTTTTTTATAGTCTCTTCGAAACAATGGTCTTTTTTTATAGTTTAAAACTTCACTTTCAATGGATCGTTGGCTTTGTTCTTCAACTGCTTCTAAAATAGAAAGACAGGTTTTTCCACAATAAATTGGGATTTTTTCATGGAGAAACGAAACATAGTTTGCATGATCTGCATGAGCATGTGAAAGAAGAACCCCTTGTATGTCGGGGGTCTCTGGTTTTCGTCCGTAATGGGTGAGTAGATCATCGCGATAAATACCAGAAATATCAGGGATTAATCCCATTTGTAAAAAATCACCAATGCCATTTGAGGTACGAGGTTTTAGAAATTCCTCAAAGTAGAGCCCCCGTTTGTTAAAACTCATCCCAAAATCAAGGAAAATCTTTGTATCTTCATCTCTAAGTAAAATCTTGTTTCCGCCGATTTCTCCAACGCCACCATAAAAAGTGATTTCAACCATCAATACTCCAAAGACTGTAAATGAAACAATCCATAAAAAAGATATCGTGATAAAAATTAATTTTTTAATTTAAAATAAAATTAGGAGAAAGGAAAAAAGACAGAATAATTAATTCATTCTTTTTTTTGTTGTTGTGCAAGAAACCGTGCTCGTTGTCCAACCATGAACAATTTTGCTATAAATGTGATTTCTTTTGCTTCCTCTTGACTAGATATTTGACCGACAATCATCATAGATATCACTACAAATGTCTGTTTTTATCTTTATAAGCAGTTGTGGTACATCTCTTATCAGCATTCATTGACAGACATTATCAAAAGGTTTATATTTGAAAATTAATTGAGATATAATAGAGGGATTTAACATGGTTATTTATGCATGTCCAAGATGTGGAAGTCAAGAGATATTCATGGGTACTATGGATTCAGGAGTGATTATTGGACTTACATCAATAAAAAATGTCTGTAAGGACTGTGGATTTCAAGGAGCTCATTTACAGTTTGAATCTGAAAAAGAGTATCTTGAATTTGTTAAAACACTAAAAAAAGATAAAGATCAAAAACAACCAGTCGATGAAGAAGAACAGAATGAGAAGATTACATTATCTAAAAAAGATCAACAGGTCCTTGATTTTGTGGATGATGTTAAGAACATACGTGAAGAGCAATATGAAGATGTTAAAGTTGAAAAGCCAAAGAATTGGTGGCCAGAAATAATTATTTCAATTATCGTCTCCATTATCGTTGGTATCTTTTCATATTTCAGCCTTGTTGAAACAATGGGAAATACGATTACGACGTTTTATCTGATAGGATATACCTTCATAATCTTCATTGGTTTACTTGTAATAATTGTGGTTATTGAATATGTTTTAAAATCAATAAAACACAGTATTATTTGATTTTGAAAACCATATACCTAACGATGTTTTTCAGATAGGATTTTTTTTCGCCAACATATATTATGTTGAGGGAAAGTAAAACTTATTTTTTTAACATTTTTTCGTGTATTTTATGGTTTTTTGGTTGAATAGATGACGACCATAAGATTTATAAAATCCTTTTTAAGTATCGGTTTATGGTTCAAATAAATATTAACAATCTTCTCAGTTCATATGATTTAAATGATTTAACGATTGCAACTGTATGTTCCCATTCTAGTCTGCAGCTTTTTCATGGGGCAAAAAAAGAAGGATTCAAAACACTTGGAATTGCAGTTGGAGAGTCACGTAGAAAATTTTATGATGCATTTCCTCTGGCAAAACCTGATGAATTTTTAATGGTGGATAACTACAAGGATATTTTATCGCATACCGATGAGCTGAAAGAAAAAAATGTAATTGTTATTCCGCATGGGTCTTTTGTAGAATACTTGGGGGCGGAAACATTTCTTACTCTTGATCTTCCTACATTTGGAAATCGGCAAGTACTCAACTGGGAATCTGATAGAAACCAGGAGCGAGTATGGTTGGAGGGTGCGGGTCTTACTATGCCCAAAGAAATTAAGGACCCTCATTTTATTGAAAGCCCTGTTATTGTAAAATATCATGGGGCAAAAGGAGGGAAAGGATTTTTCATTGCAAAAAGCTTTGAAGAGTTTAAAAGACGAATTGATAAAAAGAAAACATACACCATTCAAGAATTTGTCTTGGGAACTAGATATTATCTTCATTATTTCTATTCACCAATTCAAAATAATGGATACAAACTCGATAAAGGAAACCTTCAATTGCTTTCAATGGATCGAAGGGATGAAACAACTATTGATGAGGTTCAAAGACTTGGATCTATTGCTGAACTTGAAGAAGTAGGCATTCATCCTACATTTGTTGTAACAGGAAATATCCCTATTGTCCTTAGGGAATCATTGCTTCCAAAAGTATTCTCTATGGGGGAACGAGTTGTACAGGAATCACTAAAATTATTTGGAGGAATCATTGGCTCGTTTTGCCTTGAAACGGTGGTTACAGAACATTTAGAGTTTAAAGTGTTTGAGATATCAGCTAGAATCGTTGCAGGAACCAATCCATATATTTCAGGGTCACCATATGCAGATTACATCCAACCAAATCTTTCAACAGGTAGACGTATTGCCCAAGAGATAAAATATGCAGCAAAACATGATCTTCTCACTGAGATTCTCAGCTAAAAAAATGACTGCCTTAATCTTTTTATTTATCTAATGTTACCATGATTGCCATTTGAGCCCACATACGATTCTCTGCTTCATCAAAAATAACAGATTGAGGACCATGGGCTACTTCTTTGCTGACCTCATAATCATAATATGCAGGAAGGCAATGTATAAAAATAGCATTAGGGTTTGCTTGATTCATCATTTCTTTAGTTACTGTGTATCCTTTGAAATCGTTTAATCGCTGTTGTTTTTGTGTTTCATCACCCATTGAAACCCATGTGTCTGTTGCAATGACATCAGCATCATCTGCTACATGTTTAACATCATCTGTAACAACAACATCAACTCCGAATTTTTTCGCCTCATCAACATAATAAGCATCTGGCCAATATTTTTTTGGAGCAACAATTTTCACATTCATTCCAACCATTGCACAGCCAAGCAAATATGAATGAGCCATATTATTAGCACCATCTCCTAGATAAACAAAATTAAGATCTTTTAAGGTTTTTTTATGTTCTTTGATGGTCATAAGATCTGTGACAACCTGACAGGGGTGTTCTTTATCATCAAGACCACTAATAACCGGAATTGTTGCATGTTTTGCAAACTCTTTCATTGCAACGTTACTCATCGCTCGATACATAATCATATCAACATAACGAGAAAGTACAAGAGCAGTATCTTCAATGGTTTCACCTCTTCCTAGTTGAATATCATTTTTAGAAAGAAATAATGCATGACCACCAAGCTTTTCCATGCCTACCTCAAAGCTGACACGAGTTCTAGTACTTGATTTCTCAAATATCATACCCAAGGTTTTCCCTTTCAGAAGGTGCGTGGTCTGCCCCTTCTTTACCTTTGTTTTTAAATCAATACCAAGAGCAATAATTTCTTCAATATCATCTTTTACATCAAGCATAGAAATAAGATCTCGTTTCATTGAAAAACTGCAATAATATCGCATTCTTTAAATGTATCGTCTCAATACAGTAGTTCCGAAAGTAGTTTTTTCTACCGTTAAATTTGGATTTTTATAATATATTCAAACATAATTATTTTAATCGTTCTCATAAAAGTGATAAAAAAAGGTTGGTTAGAGTGCAAAAGGCGGTGTTTTTTGTCTTATGCACCAACAAGAAATATAGATTAATTTAGAAGTTTTATTTGTTTCGAAAAAACAAAGTCGATTTGTATAACACAATTCATTATTGTCAACCTCCTGGATAGATTTCTTTCAGTATATGACCGAAGAGTTTTGACGTCACAAGATGATCGTCACCAACGAAACCATATAGATGCAGCCATATCAAAATGTCTGCAATGATCCAGAGATTATACATGAATGGTGTTACCCGGTTTTTGATGATTTTACATGCTTCTCTTGTCTGTTTCAAAGGTATTCAATGTTGAACTAATGAGTTCAGAGAAAAGACGGTTGCTTGGTAAGAAATCAAATAAGCCCTGTCATATAATACGTCTAAAGGAAGGCGGTTTCAGTTCAAGTCTTCTTATGTCTCAGGGGAAGCTTGTGGTTGAGTATGATTATAAATATATTTGATGAAAAAATATTAGTTTCTTGATTGATGCTTAATGAATATTATATCAATGTTTTCAATATTTTTCACATTAGTTACAATGTTATTTCACAATTATTATTAACTAAAATATAATAAATTAAAAATACGACTGAGAGGAGGTTTGATAATAAATGGCGTGAAAGATAACAATATTTTAGAAAAATAAAAAAACCATCTTTAAACATAAATGAACGAAATGAACAATAAAATAATAAAAATATGAAAAAAATTAAGAGGCGGATTATAAAATGATAAGAAAAAAAACTATAATATTTTTAGTATTAATAAGCTCATTTATTTTGATTTCAAATGTAACGTTTCCAATGGGGGAAGTAATTAATGAAAAAGAAAATTGTGGGGGTGCATTACCAGACCTGCCTGTGAAGAATGAGAAATGGGAAGAAATGGAAAAGATGCCGAATTATCTTGATGGAACTATATTAGATGGAAGTAAAGTGGTAATTATAACAGAAGGTGACTATTTACCAGAAGACCTAGGAAAAATCGAGTATGAATATTTAATTACTTGGGAAGAAGCTCAAATAATTGCAAATGAAGCTAGACAAAAATATATCGAAAAGTATGGAATTGACCCTCAAATTAAGGATGTTGAAATTCCAGAGGGTGAGATGAAAAGGATTCTTAATAAAATGGCTGAAGAATCTACAATAATAAATCCATGTGGCGACCATAATGGAGAGGATAAAAGTAGATCTGGACCTCATCAAATAAATGGAGATATTGACATTTTCTTTACTCCTGCAAAAGATTCTAGATTTAAACCTAATGATTTATCCCAACTATGGGATGATACAACAGATGGAATGAATGAATTTGAACCAGTATTTAATGTAGATATGCATATTCTGGGACTTATTGGTTTTTGGAGTGCATATGATGTAAGTGGTGATAATATTGTAAATCTTTTACAGGATTTAGAAGATGATGTGAGCTTCTTTGAAACGGATAATCGAATATTTTTCGGATGGGTAGATGATGCTTCAGGTGGTTCAGGATATTCTTGGATCCCTGGTCATTACTGCATTGCAAGAGAGAGTGCTACATGGCCTAAGAATCGAGTTGCTCAACATGAATTGTCTCATTGTTTTAATGCCCCTGACCATGGGTGGTCTGTATTCGATGTTTGTGTAATGAGCTTATTTTATCTTCCTTTTTGGTGGGTAGGATGGTGTAATAGTTGTAGAACGACTATTAATAATCAGATTTGGTAATGCAATAATGAGTAATCTATAAAAAATTGTGGATTTTAAGAATGAATCCACGATTTTATTTCTTTATATATAAAGAAAACAGTTGAAACAATAAATAATATATACTTTCAAAACATATTATTTGATGAAAAAGGTTGGATGTGTTGTATGCTATTCAAAAACCATAAAATAAAAAGATCATATATTATATTAATAATAATTTTAACATTTTTTATAATTATTTCCATAGGCTGTATAGAAGGTAGAAATGCAACAATTACTGTTGAAAAACTTCAATCAGAACCCGAAGCATACTTCATAATGAGCAATGAAACATTGAATGATTTTCCTCATTTAAAACAAGCTTATAATAACTTAGGAAGCCATATTAACACACCAGATGAGGAATTTGATAGAATATATGATTTATTAAACAAAGAACATGATACAAATTTCATTCAATATAATGGCGATTTCTATAAAATTAAACTTGGATCTTTTTGATTTCTATCTCATGTTTTTTGTGAAAAATAATCAAAAATACCTAAACGATTTTTACTAATATTCTCCGGTCGGTGGTTTGTTCCTTCTCATTTTTTTACATTCGGAGGTAATGTCAATAAACTCTTAAAGCTAAAACATGATATCTATTTTTGTTTGGTATGGGAGTAGATATAGGATCATTATTTAGGAATGAAACAATAACATTTGATGACCTGCAAGGACGCATCATTGTTATTGATGCATATAATGTACTTCATCAGTTTCTTGCAAGCATTAGACAAAGAGACGGTACACCTCTAAAGGACTCAAGAGGAGAAATCACATCTCATCTAACTGGTATTTTTCATCGCACAACAAGTCTTATTGAGGCACATATTAAACCAGTTTATTCTTTTGATGGCACACCACCACCATTAAAAGCACAAACACTTGAATTAAGGAAACAACGAAAAATTAAAGCTGAAAAAGAATATCAGATCGCATTAGAAAAAGGAGATCTTAAAACAGCACGTTCAAAAGCACAACAAACTGGAAGACTCACCAAAGAGATGATTCAGGAAACAAAACAACTTCTCACAGCTCTAGGAATTCCATATGTGCAGGCACCAGGTGAAGGTGAAGCACAAGCATGTTATATGGTAAAAAAAGGAGATGCATTTGCTGTCGGATCACAAGATTATGATTGTTTATTAGTGGGAGCACCAATCACAATAAGAAATTTAACCTCATCAGGGAAAAGAAAACTACCTGGAAAAGAAGCATATAAAAAAATCAGTATAAAACAGATCAGACTAAATGAAAACCTTGAACATTTAGAAATCAGTCAAGAACAACTAGTGGATATGGCAATTCTTATTGGAACTGATTTTAACCCTGGAATTCATGGGATTGGACCAAAAAGAAGCCTTTCTCTTATAAAAAAACATGAAACAATAGAAAACGTTCTAGATCAATTAACCATAGAGAACAAACCGGATCAGAAAGATATTGACACTATCCGTAATATTTTCTTAAACTCCGAGGTTAATGATTCATATGAACTAATATGGAGTCCTCCTGATGAAAAAGAGGTCATTGACATACTATGCAATAGACATCAATTCAGCAAGACACGAGCTATGGAAACATTAAGAAAATATGAAAACCAAGAAAAAATAACCAAACAAGAAACACTATTCTAACAAGAAATCAAGAGAATCTCCAGGTTTATATTCAACAGGGCCGTTCTTTTTTGAAAATATTCTTGCACCAGTATTCCCCTTTAAGGTTATCTTGTCGCCCATGACATGAAGCATTGCACCTTCACGCAGACCCACAACATATTCATCATTATACACATGAAATTCTTTAATTCTAGTTTCTCGTGTTTCACCCATATGAGTTGAATCTGGATTTGGATCTAGATAATGAGGGTTAATGTTGAATGGCACTAGTTTCAATGCATCAAAAGAAGGAGGAAACATAATGGGCATATCATTTGTTGTTTTGATACTGGTACAGGCAACATTAGATCCAGCGCTTGTCCCAATATATGGCATACCAG
>NJDG01000049.1 GCA_002254885.1 Thermoplasmatales archaeon ex4572_165 | reverse complement strand
AAAGTATTTTTTTAACTATGGAATTTTAGAGTTACAAAACGTATTAGTTAAGCTTAGGATAAACACAGTTCTTGTCTAAGGAGTGTTTCAAGCTCTTCGAAGATATTTTTTCCTTGGAATCTCCATGTTGCAAACATGGATGCGATATATTGATAGTTTTCAGCGCCTTTTATTGAACGGAATGATCCGATGATTTTCTCCATGATTACATTCTCACGCATTGTATGTTCACCAAGATTATTTGTTGGTTCCATACCTGGATACAATAGACATGTATACCATCTTCCTAAACCATTTTTAATGTATGTTACTGGTTTATGCAATTCATCAAATTGGCTGTATTTTTGCACTAGTTCAGTTATCTCTTTATCCCATGTGATCTTCTGTTTTTTTCTTTTATCCATGGGTGGATCTTTTCCTAGGAAATCCTTCAACTTTTTGAATTTCCGATGTAATTCTTCAGATAGTTCCTTTCCTTTCTCTGATTTTTCTTTGAAATCATCAACATCTCTTAGAAGATGAGCCCAACATCGTTGCAGAATGGAAAGTATGCTATAAGCTGACCATCCATCCGCAATTCCAGGTATATCAAAATTTCCACCGTACACTTCTTCCAGTACTTTCCGTCCTCGTGAATTTCTTATTTTTATTAAAACATCATTATTATTTGATCTGAATGTCCATAGCCACCAATTTTCACCATTCACTCGGACACCTGTTTCATCTTCGTATACCCATCTTGCATTCTGAATGCGCTGTTGGATTTTCATGTATTCATTCTTACATGCTCCACCAACACGAAGGAGAACATCATGAACACCTGTAGAACTGATTTTAAAATTATACACATATCTAAGGTACTCCTCTATTTTCCGTAACACCCCTCGTAGATGATACTTTAATGTAGTTATCTGTGTGAGAAGATTAATACCAAAAATACCTTTTTGTGGACAATCCTTATGTTTAGAAGTAAATTTCAACCCACAACTTGGACATGTATAATTGAATAACTCATATTGAATAACCTTGATCTCTCTTGGAGGGGGTAACTCTTCAACGATAAGCGTTTCAAATCCTTTAGGTAACCCTGGATTACAACCACACCCGGGACAATGATCAGATGGAACAGGAATCACCTCATCTGGTTTTGATTTTTTACGAGTGGCACCTTTATGTCCTTTAGGAGCTCCACGACGTCCACTTGATGAAACAGTATCTTTGTCACTGTTTTTCCCTTTTTTAAAACATTTCCTAGATGATGGTGTATGAGGATTCTCATACATACGAAGTCTTTTTTCAAGCTTAATGATTGTCTTTTTCAATTCCTTATTTTCTTCTTTGAGTTTTTGATTTTCCAATTCAAGACAATTCAGTCTTTTTTCAAAACCTGTAAAAACTTTTCTAAACTGTTGATTCTCCTCTTTTAAAACTCGATTTTCTTTCTCCAGATCATGGACATACTGCCCAATATTGTTAGGCACATCCTGCATCTCATCCATCCATTAAGAGCAATAGAGAAACACCTTGATTGATTTTTCGGTCAAAAAATGTTGATACTCCTTTAACTTATCAAATACGAAAAATTTTAAAATTTTTATGATTGTGACTTGTAATCGATTAAAAATTCTGACAAAATGACACTTTTAATTTAAATATGAAAAACGAAAAAGATTATTAATATGATTTTATCTATTGTGTCAATAAAAAATATTTTTTATCGACAAAAGATACCAACTATGGCAGATAAAAAACGATGTTACAGCTTTGGTTTTCTTGCTTACAGCTTTGGTTTTCTTGCAGGAGAATATTATTAATTACAAAATTTTTATATAGAGATAACAGATATAGGATTCTAGGGATGTAAGTAATACAAAAAATTATACTATAATATTAAACCTGCAGGTGGGATGGAAGTCTGTATCTTAAAGAAGTAACTATGGAAAATTTTAAATCATTTGGGAGGAAACTAACTGTCCCATTTTTTCCAGGTTATACAGCAATAACAGGCCCGAATGGCTCAGGTAAGAGTAATATTGCAGACGCGATTCTTTTTGTATTGGGGCCAAGAAGTTCAAAAGCAATGAGGGCAGGAAGACTCACAGATCTAATTTTCAATGGGGGGAAAAAACGAAAAAACCCAGCTAATCATTGTAAAGTATCCTTAGTTTTTGATAATACACATCGTAAAATGCCTGTGGATGCAGATGAAATAACCTTAACTAAAATGATTAAAAGAGCACCTTTAAAAGATAACCCTGAAAATTATTATAGCTATTATTATATAAATGGAAAAGCCAGTAATTATACGGGATTTTCAACGATGCTTCAACAAGCTCGAATATCTGGTGATGGATATAATATTGTGAAACAAGGGGATGTCACAAGTATTATAGAGATGGGTGGTGTTGAAAGACGTAAACTTCTCGATGAGATTGCGGGAATCAGTACCTTTGATGCAGATGTCACAAAGGCAGAAAAAGAACAAGAGGAATTAGATGCAAATCTTGAACGTATACGTATTATTGTAAGAGAAATTAATAATCAGCTTCATCAATTAAAAAATGAACGAGATGAAGCGGCACGTTACAAAGAATTAAAACAAGATCTTTACGAGATAAAAGCAAAAATTGCTGAAAAAAAGAAACAAGAAATTCAATCTCAAATTACTGAAGTAACCCATCAAATTGAAAATTATGAAAAAGAACAGAATCAACTCAGCAACAATGCAAATGGTTTAAAAGAGGAATTAAAACAAAAACAAGTAGATCTTTCAGCAATAGAAAAAGAAATAGCAGAAGTGGGTGGGGATGAAGTTAAGGAGATTAAAGAACAAATTGATAAATTACGGGAAGAAGAAATCAAAACAATTGAGCGAAATAATTATGCAAATGAAGAGATCAAAGAACAAAATAAGGAAGTACAGACCTATCAACAACGTATCAGTCAAATTGAAACTGAGCTTGAAACTCTAAATAAAGAGCTAGAAGAACAAAATATGCAGATTAATCAGAAAAATGAATTGATTGAGACAAATGATGCTATTTTAAAAGAGATGAAAGAACGTTTGGCAAGCTCAGATGATTCAACTATTGAACTGTCAAAGAAATTAACGATATTGAAAGGACAATATGATGATAAAAATAGTAAACTTCACGAAGAAAAATTAAGTTTACAACGTATCGCTGATCAATTAGATGCAATAGAAAACCAAATTGCAGAGTTACAAGAAACAAAAGAAACATTTTCCTTTGAAATTAAAGATATTAATTGGCAGATAGATGAATATAAAAAACAAGATATAATGATTAATAAAGAAAGAAAAAAGATAGAAACCGAATTATTTGAAACAAAAAAACACGAAAGTGAAATTACAGAACAGTTGCAAGATCTGGATCGTCAAATCAGAAAGATGCAACAGGAAAAAGCTAAATTACAAGCTGAGTTTGATGCAATTTCATCTGTTCAACAGCGTTATAATCGTGCAGTAAATGAGATTTTAAAAGCAAGGGATTCCAATCAGTTAAAAGGAATTCATGGAACCATTGCTGAACTTGCTCAAGTTGAGGATCGATATAAGAAGGCAATGGGAATTGCAGCAGGGGCTCGTATGCAAAGCATCATTGTAGATGATGATGACGCTGCTGCAAAAGCAATACGATTCCTTCAGCAAAAAAAACTTGGTCGAGCAACATTTCTTCCTTTAAATAAAATGATATCAGGTAAACCACGTGGAAAAGCATTAATGGTTGTAAAAGACTCTTCTTCAATTGGTTTTGCAATAGATCTTGTTTCTTTCCCAAGTGAATATCGTGGGGCATTTTGGTATGTATTTGGCGATACTATTATTGTTGATACAATTGAGAACGCCCGAAAACTTATGGGTGGAGTTCGTCTTGTTGATCTTGATGGAAGTTTAATTGAGGCAAGTGGTGCAATGAGGGGGGGAAGTGCCCCTAAAACCAATTTGATGTTTGGTGGAGCGGATCGAAGGAAACTTGAATCATTACACATGCAAATTAAACAAAATATTTCCATACAGGAACAAACAGAGGAAGACCTCAGAAATATTCGAAGAACCCTTTCAACACTTGAAGAAAAACTCACAGCATTTTCTGTTGAAGATACTAGTCAACCATCATTACAGCAATTAAACATGCAACAAAAAGAATATTCATTAAAACTTGAAAAAAATATAAAGCAACTTGATGAAAAAATATCTGAGAAAGAACAAATTCAGATAAAATTTAATGAAGTTGAACCTCGGATTAAATTATTAGAGGAAGAACTTGAAACGATTCAAAAAGAAAAACAAGTGAAAGGAAACCTACTCCTAAAAGGTTCCAATAAAGAAGAAGCTCAAAAATCTCGAGAAATTTCAGAAACTCTTGATGAATTACGAACAAGTCTAGCTACATTAAAATCTGAACAGCAGGGCAGTAAGAAAAAAATTGAGGTATTAATAGAAAGAAAAAATGAACTTGATGAACATGTTCAAAGCATTAATGATGCGATAACTAACTATAAAACAGAAATTGAAACACTCATTAAGCAAAGAGCTAACTATCAAGAAAAAATTCAGGCGCTTTCTCATGTGCAAGATAAAATGAGCAATGAGATTCAATCATATACAAAAAAACGAGAAGCCATACAATCATCACTTACAACAATTGAACATGATCTAGATAAAGTAAACACAAGAATCGAATCATATTATGATCTCATTTCTCGGGCACAATATCGCATGCCCACACTTGAAGGAGCTGTAAAAGATCTAGATGAAGAGTTGAAACTGTATGGTGTCACGGTTGATATGCAACATTTACCCTCTGTGGAATCGTTAAAAGATTCTCAAAGGGTGGTTGAAGAATCGATGAATGAGCTGGAACCTGTGAATATGCGTGCATTAGAAGAATACACACATCAACAGCAAAGAAAAACAAAACTTGATGAGGATGTAAAACATCTGAAAAATCAACGTAAAAACCTCATTAAACTTGTCAATGAAATTACAGATAAAAAAACAGAACGATTTAATATTGTATTCCATGAGATTAACAAAAATTTCAAAGAGATGTATGCAAAACTTTCAGAAGGTGGTGAAGCTGAACTTCAAATTGAAAATCCTGATGATTTATTCTCATCAGGATTAACTATCAAAGCAAGACCTCGGGGGAAAAAAGTATTATTGCTTTCAGCATTATCTGGTGGGGAGAAAAGTATAGCATCACTTGGACTTATTTTTGCGATTCAACAATATGATCCCAGTCCTTTTTATGTACTTGATGAAGTAGATATGTTTCTAGATGGAGTGAATGCTGAATTGATATCTCGTATGATAAAACAGAATTCAGTTGATGCACAATTTATTATGGTTTCATTAAGAAAAATTGCTTTAAAAGAAGCTAATCATGTTTATGGGGTGACCATGCAGGACGATGGAATATCTGATATGATTGGAAATATTGACCCTGATTCAGTTGGACCTGAAGGTAATATCCAAACAATAATGAAATAATGAAGAGGAAAATAATGGAAAAAAATGCAATTGATAATTCAGTGATTTCACATTTAATGTTTCATAAATCTTTGATAGATGAAGAAACCGATACTGAACGGATTAATTCCTATGTCGAACTACTCAAACAAACAAATCAAGGGATGCATATTAGTTTCACAGATCCATTTGATCGATCAATTGCAATTGCTTTTGAACTGGTGATAAGTCAGCATTTAAACCCTTGGGATCTGGATTTAGTTTCGTTTTCAACGATGTATCTTAATAAAGCAAGATCTGAACAAATTGATCTTATAACCGCAGGTCGAATTATTCTGATGGCCTGGAAGATATTAAAATTACAAAGTGATGATCTTGTAATTAATTTACAGCAAGAAAGTACGGAAAATGAAGAACTTGATTGGAATGATCTCTCTAATGACCTTTGGTTGACAACTGATGATGAATACTCTTATACAAATTTATTGATGAATCTACCAGATCCACCTCTTGAGGAGCCAATTCGACGTCAAACAAAAAGAAACGTAACACTAATGGAATTACTTAATGCATTTGATGTTGCACGTAAAGAAACAGAGGAATTTCAAAGAAATGAAAAACGTCGTCAGGAGGAAAGGCAACGTTTGATCACATCTTCCAGGAAAAGAATGAAAGGATCCGCTCATGAAGACAATATTGAGGAAGATGTTGCAGATATATGGGAGCAAATTAAACAATATGGGGCACAACAATTATCCCTTACAGATATCTGTGACCCAAAAGATAGAGTAGATGTTATTAGAACATTGATTTCTGTGTTATTTCTTGCATATGAAAATAAGATAAAAATATATCAAAGAAAATTTCCATATGGAAAAATATTTATTAAAACAATTGGTTGTACATAAAGAAAAGATTATGGTTGTGATGATGTGGATGATTCTGTCAAAAAACAGGTAGAATCTGTACTGTTTTCAGCAAGTATGCCCGTTAGTGTTAAAGAGATCCATGAACTTACCGGTCTTGCTTCTCAGACGATTTCAGCAGCATTACGAGTTCTTCGCAGAGAATACAATGAAGAGCGAAATACTGCTATGGAAATTGTTAAAATTGGGAAAAAATATATTATGCAGGTACAAGGAAAATATTCTGACCAATCAATTATGATTGCACCACCTGCAATTGATGATGATTCATTAAAAACACTTTCATTAATTGCGTTTCATCAGCCGATTAAACAATCGAATCTTCGGCGTATGGCAGGTGAAAAAATCTATGAACAGGTTGATTTTTTATCAGATATTGGATTAATTCATTCAAAAAAACATAGGAATACTGAGCTTATCACTTTATCGCGTCAGTTTTCTGAATATTTCGGCTTAGAGGTTACTAAACCTGAGGAGATACGTTCGTTTCTCATGGAGAAAGTAGCAAAAGAAGCATACTCTCAGATAAAAAAAGAAAAAGAATAGAGGATTTTTTTTTAATACGAACTTGCATGAATTTTTTTTTGCTTGATAATGCGTTGTTGATATTCTCTAATTCGTTTACGTCGGTGTTTTCTGAAACGATATTCAAGGGAATATTGTTTTATTATGTCATCCATATTAATATAACCCAATTTATAAATTAAATAAATAATATTAATTACTTGTTTTTTGATTTTTGTTCAAAATAGGGAAAAAACAT
>NJDG01000048.1 GCA_002254885.1 Thermoplasmatales archaeon ex4572_165 | reverse complement strand
CCTTTTTTAGGTTTTCATCATCGCTAAGAGCAGCAGCTATTGCAATTTCTTGTTGTTCATAATCAATATAAGAAATTGCATGACCAATTGTTGGTTTAATGAGATTACGAAGCCATATTGCATTACCGAAAATAAATTTTGAGCTGCTTGGCTGATTCCTAGATGTTATTGAACGAAATGGACTCAGCAAACATCTATTACGACCATCCTTACCAACCAAGAGATTATTGAGCTTCATTTGTCCAATCATATAACGTAATTCTTGAAGTGAACGCAGTTTTGGATGAATTTTTGCTTGCATCCGCAAATAATTATTATCTGTTATTGGATGGCCCTTTGGGGTGTAATCCCAAGGTATATTGTTTTTTTCAAGATAATCCCGGAATTTTGAGATTTTAAAGGTTACTCCATCATAGACATTGTAGTTTATATCTACACATCTAATTAACTCATCCTTGATTAAATCCCAGTTATCAAGTAATTGCTGCAGCTTTTCAATGTCAATAGGAATACCAAAAAATTCCATTGCAGCAACAGAAGACATATATCGCCCTCTGAGAAGGGCATAGGGTAGATCGATATCATTTTCCATACAGGAAAATAATTTACTGGTCATATCTACATCCTTCTGACAATAATCCAAAATGTCTTTCATTTCCTGTTCAGAAAAAGGAGGACCTTGAAGAATACGATCTCTCATTGAATTCTTATATGCTGCATCGCAACTACTGATACCATAATAATTACATGCCCCAATCAATGAATTACCTGATGGAATCCATCCACCATTTGTCAAACAACGAAACTCTGCAAACAAATCAACAATATAAGGTGGATTATTAAAACCCAGGGACTCATGACATCCAATTTCAGCAGATGCATAATAAGCAATGAAAAGAGAATCCCCATCTATTGAATACAGTGGCTTACTCTCTAAATTGCCAATCCAATGTTTGATTGTTTCACCGGTATCAATGTTTTGAGCAACATAGCAGATGGGAACCTGAGGGTTACCACCACCTGCTATAAACTCATAATCCACTATCCATCGATTCTTGAAATTCTTCCAGGATTTCATAGGTTTGAATTCCCTCTTAATTGCTTAACAATAGAATGGTTTTCATCATTTATGATAGCATCAGTAAAAGCAGTCGAAAGATACTGCTCAATAGTCAAATCGGGCCATTTAGGATCAACAATATTACCCTCTGCCAAAATTACCTGATAACCACCAATACTTTTATCAGATTGAATTCTAACCCAGTTTTCTTTTGCTTCTACAACAACCCTACTTCTAGATTTATGCCAACTATTCCAATTTCCACGTTCATCAGGTTGTGGAACCGGGAAAAGAAAAGGATTTCCATTTAAAAAGATACCAACATGAAGTATCACACGCTTTGTCTGTTCAACTAAGGTTTGAGCCATGATATAATCTATAAGATAAAAAGTTCCTTCATCTTTCCATTCAATAACATTAACAAGTATTTCCATTGTGGGATGTATCCTAAAAAACTGCTGAGAATTGGGTTTCTTAACAGGAATTGTGGATATTGGTCGATGTAAAACAATACCTGAATCAATTGGTTTTGCAACATATTTGCTCATATCAAAACCAGATAGTGTTTTTTTCTTTGAATGTTGTTCTTCATCAGTTTGATCTTTTGAAGTTGTTTTGTTGATTTTTTTCATGTTCAGACCTCCGGTTTCATTGAGATATACAACTTATCATAGCTCAATCGTTTGTAAATTATTTCGAGATCGCTATTTGTTAGATATTCCAATAAATGTTTGGTGGCTTCTGGATCCCCTCGTGAAACAACCCCAATTGTGAGATGTTCAGTTGGTAGTCTTGAAAATATTTCGTTTACTGCTGCGTCAGCGTTTTCTATTAACGCCTTATTATTTATTGAATTTTTCATTTTATTTTCCTCTTTTATCTTTTAGATGAATATGGTATTGAACTGTTTCAAGCTCCCCCGATTCATCTATAATTTTTGTCTTAATGACTGTGAAAAAATTATGAGCCCTCCCTCCTAATCTCTTGTTTAATTCATACAATAGTATAAAAAAAACTTCTTTACTGCATATTGATACATTATTTTCAAAAAAATATTTGATTTCAGGTAGCAAATCGATATCTGCAGGTCCTATGATGCCTACGGGTACGTTAATTCTGTTTTTCATTATCTTTCCTTACCGTTATCTAACTTAGATATCTCTTCAAGAAGTCTAATCACAACAACCGGCGAGTCGATTGGAACATCTGAACAAAAGCGACGATGAAAATCAATCAGATGTTTACTTGGAATGCCCAATCTTATCCTCCTTTGATTTTTGAATGATAATATTCCCATTTGAAATAATATCAAGGTCATCACCATAGTCAAGTTTGTAGTATCTTAGCCATGCCTTTGGTATGATAATAGCAAGGCTCGTTTCTCCAATTTTTATTAATTTTCTTTTTTGTTTGTGAGGCATTTTGCTCACCCCCATATTAGTTATTACAAACTATAGTTTTAAATATAGCTTCGTTATATTGTTATATCGTGTTTAACATTAAATGTATGATTTGTGGAAAAAAATTTACAGCAAAAAGAGATCATGCGAAATATTGCTCTGATTCGTGCCGAAGAAAGGGGATGGTTATTAACACAACCAAATTGAGAGAGAGAAAACCAAAACTTCTGGAAATAAGAACAATTGAGGAAATGAAAACAATAGAACCTTTTAAATCAAATTATAATAAAATAATGATGGCTTTTGTTGATTTTGAAGATAAAAAAAAAAAAATTTCTGAAAATAGAAATGAATCAATTAATAAACTTGAATTTAAGAAAAGAGATAAAATTAGGGAAAAATTTGACAAATTAATGAAAAAGAACAAAATTACCTGGAAATATTTAATAACAAAAACAAAATTTAGCCCTGAAACTTTAAGTAAATACATTAAAATTCTTCGAAGATTAGGAATTCTAGAAAAAAAAGGTTATGTTCTATGTGATGAATATAAATTTGAACCTTTTAAAATATGGTATAAAGAAACCATTATGAATTATCCATCATATAATATATGGTCATATGAAAATTCTACTCTTCTTCATGAAAATATTTCTAAAAGAGATATGAATGATAAAAAAATCTGGGGGGAAGATGATCAGATTGAATTCCTAGAGGCAATGAGAAAATTAAGTATTACATACTACGATTTTTTCAAATTATTTAATAAAATTGGTTTGAAAAAGTCAAATGCTCTATGGATTGAATTCACAAAAAATATCGATGTTTTAGATACAACAAAAATATATTTCTATATTAAACTAGTAGAATTTCACTATATATCAACCCAACAACCTATTGATTTCTGTAAAAATAAAAGAATCAGAGATAGGATCAAAAAAGGAGGAGAAAATAAAGATATTGTTAAAGATGCGACTAATATATTATTTGATAATATTACTGATGATGAAATCGATATTTGGAAGTCTGAGTTTAAAGAACTGATAAAAATTGCTTTTCAAAAAATTATGAAAAGAAAAAAGGTTCCGTATAGCTCAGTTTTTCAGGATGAGTTAAAAAAATATGATAAAGAATTTAATGAATTACAGAGAAACACTGTAATCATCAGGAGTAAAATGTCTCATTTCTCAGGTATAATACATTTTCCATTTATTGGAGTAGAAGAACCTGAAATATTCGAAAAAAAAGATTTAGAAAAAGCAAAAGAAATTGAAGAATATATACGTGATAAAAAAGGGGAATTTAAGTTTAAAGAAATTACTGATGATCTAGAAAATAAACTATATAAAAAAGTACAGAATGATATTTCAAACCCTGATAAAAAAAAATGTTTAATAAACAATAACGTTCCATCTAAATTAAATTTTTTTGAAGAACATGATTTTTTCGATGGACTTGATGAAAGTATTAAAAATTTGGGTTATGATAACAAAGCATCACTTTATGAAGAACTTAAGTTGATAGCAAATGCATTTAAAGTTCCAAAATTCATTTTTTAAAAACATACTGAAATCGTATCTCTTAGAACATAGGAACAAACAAGAAATACGATATGTAATTCCTCAATTATAAATACAATAATTAAATCTAAACCTATTTTATTAATCTAACATATTATCAATAAAATTACATAACAAATCAACCATCATTTTTTTTCTTAATTTTACCATACTCCTCTGCAAGTTGGTTTCCAAATTTAATAACAAAATCTGGATCTTTCAGTAGTTCCATTATATTAAATCCTGTTTTAGTTGCATCTTCCTTTCTTTCATCATATTCCATCACACTTTTTTCATCAAGACCAAGACTACATTGAGAACAGAATTTCGCTGATGGATCATTTTTTATTTTACAACGTGGGCATTCAATAGGGTTAAATTTTGATTGTTTCTTCTTATCTTCTTCAATTCCATGCATCGCAAGAATTGCAGAATCTGTATCTCTTAGATGAACATATGTTCTTGTTTGCTTACTTCCTTGTTCCCACCCCATATATTGACATAATTGACTTTCAGTCATAAAGTTAGCAAGTTCCGATGCTCTACTATGCCTAAAATGATGAGGATTCATAGGTTTATCAATACCCGCTATTTTTCCTACTTCTTTTAACATTTTATTCCAATAACGATATTGTATTCTTTTTCCTCTATTGGTCCATATACCACAAAATAAAGATGCGTTTTTATTTTTTCTATCAGGATGTTCCAGTAACCAATTATTTATTGCTGGTGCACTTGCAATAACCCTCAATTTTCTCGAACCAGTTTTTCCAATTACTGTTATTATTACCCCATGTTTATCATTTTCAATATGTTTTAATAATACACCAGGAAAAAAATCATTACCAATCAATTCGCCGATTCTACATCCAGTTTCATATAAAAGTAAAACAAAACAACGATCCCGAAGATTCCCTGATTTTTCAGCTATATTTTTTACTTCATCTAATGTTAATAGTTCAGTAGGCAACATTTTTTTATATTTTCTACTTCCAGGTTCAATATCAGATACTTCATCAGGAAACTCGTTCTTTCTATATTTTTTCCCATCTGGATCTCTTACATATCTTAAAAATATTCTAAGGATTACTAAATAATCTCTAGGTGTCTCTCCATTATATTTTTCCCTTATTATTGAAGCTAGATTATTCATGTCCTTTCTAGTTGCCTTATCAAAATCTTTTCCATATATTCTAACCAATTTTGATAATACATACAAATATTTTCTTTGTCTATTATCTGAAAAATCCTTTGCCGATAACCTATCAGCAAATTCTAAAATATATTCAGCATTTTTTTTTGATATTTTATCTTGGTTAAAAAGTTTCTTTACATGGTTCTTTGCTTTTTCAACTGAATTTGAAGGCATAAACTCTCAAAATACTATATGTAATTACTAATATTTAGTATTTAGGGAACTTGCACCTCTGTTACTAGTGTCGGGAGCGGGATCTGAACCCGCGACCTCCTGATATCTTAGCGCAAGGCTAAAAAATATTTCGAACCCTTTAGCTTAGGCTTATGAGTCAGGCGCTCTAACC
>NJDG01000019.1 GCA_002254885.1 Thermoplasmatales archaeon ex4572_165 | reverse complement strand
AGGGCGCCAAAAGATAGGTGATCCCATAAGAGAAATTGGAAAGTTAAGGGACAAAAATAATTTTATTAGTCTTGTTATGTGCTTAAAATTTTGGAAGTTAGGTTTTAATTGCGTGTTTCTTTGAATATTTTAATCGAAACATTTCTCTAATGGTAAAAATGAAACCAACGATGAAGAGATTAAGGATAAATAAACCAAGCATTTCTCCTAAGGTTGTTGACCAGGTCCAACTCATCGCAAGTGAAAATACAATGACTGCAAGAAACAAGTTGAATATATCTGCTGTGCTCATTGGAATAAAAGGTATATTGATCTGATTTAGTTTTTCAGTAAATGATTTTTTTGTACTCTTATAATCAATGATTTTTTCGCTTTTGTAATCGCTTAAGAATTCAATAATCAAAGTTCCAAAAAGATGCCATAATGGAAGGAAGATGATACTTGTAATAGTTGCAACAATAGGAATTACAGGTTTTGGTATGAATCCATTGAATGGTGAACGTTCTATTGCACGATTTGTTAGAATTGTTTGCTGTGTTGTACTTCCAAACCCTGTGTTTGAATATAATTCCATACTTTCTATTTCTGAGACTGAACGAGCATATAGGTAAATATCATCAATATCGCCATTGAAAAAACTTTTATCTGGGCTGCCTTCTAGACCAATTTGAAGTGAGCTATTGCTACTTTTCAAGGGTTCATTTGGAGTCTCATAGAATTTAACTAGATATCCATCGACATAAAGAAAAACTTTATTTCCAATCCCACGTTCCAATGAAATGATACCAACTACCGGTTGTAAGTTGTCCTGAGGGTGAATTGTATCCTGTTCTTCCACTTGATTCAAAGTTAAGAACGAAATGAATTAATCCTTCATTGTTTACATTTACCTCAAAAACATCAGTGACATATTCATCATAGCCGCCCTTATTGAGAATAGGTTCCCATATATCAAAACCATCGATCTTAAACCAACAGGAAACAGTAAATTGAGTGAGGCCATTGAAATCAGGATGATTGGGAATATCAATATAGTTATCAACTCCATTGAATCGAAATGCATTTCCTTTTGTTCCAATAATGGATTCTGCACCATATATGGTTCAATGATGATTGTTACCTGATGTATCAATAGCGGTGTTATCATCAAACGTCCAGGATGCGATGAGATCAGTATCATCAAGTCCATTTTCCTGAGATGTTGCATGTGGAATTATGCTTAAAGAGAACAATATGAAAAGAATAAAAAATAATTGATATCTGTTTTTCATGTTTATTTCCAAAGGAGAATTTTAATCAGGGTTTTTAATATTTCCTATGAAAACTTGAATTTTTTTTACACATAAACATATAAAACAGAAATTGCTTGTAAAATAAAAAAAATAAACAAAGAAGATATCTATGAGCCATGAACCATCATTTTACCGAAGTCTTATCCGCGAAAAAAATAAAAAAAATGGGAGACATCCATCTATTTTGATTGCTGATGCAAAAAAAATGAATGATGAATATTATTCAAGTCTTGCCCTCATGCGGCTTTCTGATGATAAACGTATTTCTATTCATGATGCAGTACATTATGCATTTGAAAGTATTAGAATGTCTCAGGGAGTTGATCGTTTTTGGAGGCGAGGAGAACTTCTTTCATTACTTGCTAAATATGCAAAGAATTGGAGAGGATCATCATCGGAAAAAGAGCAGAATAAACTTCTTGATGATATTTCAAAAGAGATAAAAAAGATTCCAAAGGGTAATGAACTTTCCCAAACAATTGATTCCAGCTGTAAATATGTTGGATGTAGTCGTATGGAAGATATGCTTCATCTTGCAATAAGTAACACAGATTTTTTAGATGTTGATACTCGAACGGTACTTCGTCATTGGGCTGGAAAATGTCATGATCAGATATCTTGGGAAAAGATATATTCAATTCTTCTCAATGTTGATAATAGTGCCATTAGATCAAAACTGATGATGTATCTTTATCTTCAATGCAGCAGGCTTTCTATTTCATGTGACAAAGTGTTTTCTCAATCTATTGATGATGCTATGGGATTAGAAGATGATGATAAAATATTGGCTTTTGATTATATTGCAAAACATATCAGCTATATTGAAGATTTCATGAAAATGAAACAGGTGCTAGATAAAATATCAAATTCTTTTCTTAAAACAAAATTAGCATCTACTCTTGGAGGATTTGCGGATAAAAATGGATTTAAGGATATCAGTCTTGATTTTTTTATGAGGGGGTTAGAGGAATCAGGATCAATTCAGGATAATAAAGAAAAAATCAAAACAGAAATTAAAATTATCAATGGGTTAATGAAATTAAATGAAAAACAAATTGCTTTTGATCTTTTAAATAATCTACAAAAAACAGATGATGATACAATAAATAAACTAATTGAAAAAAACCAAAAACGGTATAACCAAATAAAAAATGATTCATTATTAGAAACCATGTATGAGAAAGATATAAAAATTCAAAAGGGCGATTTACCAACATCAACAGGGTGTGTTCTGGCATTATACGATACCTATGAAGGATCATTAAAGCCAATACATCTACGTATGATATCCAGAGCCGCACCATTATGTACAGCTTTTGGTTTGGATCTTACATTAATTGGTTTTCCAATAGATGATGAATCTGAGTTTTTTAAGAAACTTGCAGTGGATACAACAATTGGGAAAAACGGGATTTATCTTCAGTTTTTAGCTGATGAAAAAAGAATTCAGGTCATTTCCTCATTAAAAGAGGTAATGTCCTCTCCATTGGATATTGCGGTTGCAACTACTGCAAATCCCGAAGAAAATAAAAAGATTTCAATGGATGCAGCTGTTGGTTTGTTAGATTCTAATAAAAAAACTCGGGTATTTATTTTCATGGGCCTTGGGAAAAAAGGTCTCCCTGATTCCTTATTAAAGAGGGTTTCTCATCATGTAGAACTTACTGATGTTAATATTTCTTTGGAGACAAGTACTGCTATGGGCATTATTGCGTTTCAATTATACTTAGCATTAAAAAAACAGAAATGAAAACATTATTTTTTTATTGCCCTTTTTGGTATATTTCCATTTATAAAATGTTTCTCTACCCAACCTGATCTAGTGTTTTCTCTGCAATCAAAATAGGAAATATAGGGTTTGATATCAAGAACTGGGGTGTCATCGATCATATCGACACCTTTGATATGGATGATATTATCTACAATAGAATCGATTTTTATGATTGTAAGACCTATATGATTTGGTCGATGTGGTGTACGTATTGAGAAAACTCCATGATCAATATCTTCCAGATAGGGTCTTGAAAGCATAGGTTCTTTGTTTGATTTATGCAGGTGAGTAAGTATAAATGCGTGACTGAAATCTTCTAAATCTTTTAGTCCTTTTTCGTATTTTTTATAGACTTCTATTGATGCGTCTACTTTTTCTCTGAACACACTTTGGATGGGAACATCTGACTGGCTCTTATATGGGGAATGAATGATTCCAATGGGGTACATTTCAATTTTATTCAATTCAATCACCTTTTACATGTTGATATCTATGTTTCTTCCACAAAAAAGGGTAGTGATCTTTGTGTTTTTAAAGATACTATCTGTTTTTCTACAATATGGCTTACTTTCTTGCTTTCAATAAAAAATATTATGTTTATGATAATTATGGTCCAATGTTGAAAACAATTTCAGTTATTGAAATATATTGACTTTTTCGTTCTGTTCATTGATCAGATTGATTTTGTTCTTGGAAAATTTTAAATAGTACAATAAACTACTAATATTGTACCATGAACAGGACAATTAGGACAATTTTAGGATCGTGGATTGATAAAAAAATACCAAAAATCAATACTCGAAACATTTCATTAGAGCCGTATCTAAACATGAACGTTCGAAAAATAATCGTTCTCACTGGTTTTCGAAGAGTCGGGAAAACATTTTTATTATTAGATCTTGCAAAACACCTTCTCAAACAAAAAAGTAGAGAAGAAATTGTTTACATCAATTTTGATGATGAGCGAATTCCAGAATCAACAGCATTTCTTACGGAGATCATTCCATCTTTAAAACAAACATTTTCTAATAAAACACAATATTTATTCCTCGATGAAATTCAAGATATGCCCAAATGGGGTCAATGGCTGAGAAGAATATATGATACAGAAGAATTAAACATTTTTATCGCTGGATCAAGCTCAAAAGTATCTAGCAGAGAAATACCAACAGAACTACGAGGAAGATGCCTAGAAATACCAGTGTTTCCACTTTCATTTCCTGAATTCCTTCAATTTAAACAAAAACAGATTAATACAAAACATCTATCGTATTCTGAAAATGAGCTCGCTGAACTGTTTACCCTTTTAGATGAATATCTCACCCTTGGTGGTATGCCAGAGATTGTAATTGCAAAAGAAGCAATGAAACAGGAGATTTTACAACAATACTATGGAACCGTTGTCAGAAAAGATATCATTGAACGATTCCACATACAAAATGAGGAAGGACTTAAAGCACTTCTTCTTCTCTTACTTAATTCCACTCAATATTCCATAAGTAAACTCTATAAAACACTAAAAAGTCTGCATTACCCTATTGGAAAAACTACTATTCAGAATTACCTCAATTATGTTGAAACATCATATTTCATTCATAGTGTGCCAATTTTTTCATATAGTATCAAAGATCAACTGCAATATCCTCGAAAACATTATTTCATTGATAATGGTTTTATTACTAGTATCGCTACAAGGAACTCAAAGGATTACGGGCGGCTTTATGAAAATCTTGTGGCAATAACTCTTCTTAGAAAAACAGCTCAAAAAAATCAAAACATTTTTTATTGGAAGAACCAACGTGGTCTTGAAGTAGACTTTGTCATAAAAGATGAATTACAGGTAAACATGCTCATTCAAGTATGCTATGATATTGAAGACTATGATACTAAAAAAAGAGAGACTACTGCACTTATCAAAGCTAGTGAAAAACTGAATTGTATGAACTTAATGATTATTACAAGAGACGTTCAAGGAGAAGAAATCATAAAAGACAAAAAAATAATTTTTAAACCACTATATCAATGGCTTCTTGAAGACAATAAGAATAATATATTCTAAGAGAAGTGAAAAATTCGGTAAAAATTAATTCAGGAGTATATAACCCTGATCATTTCTTAACATCAATTCTTGTGTCATACTGTCTTGTCGGTTATTTGTGAGGTACTTGAATCTGATAACCCTGATGGGATATGTGATGATTGGTAAATTTAGTATGATTAGTATTGAGGATATTCCATCGTATTTGTAGATTGGATAGAAGTTATCATAATCTTTAAGTTATATTTTGTATTACAGATTTTTTGGATGATGTATAGTTTGGTTTTAGAGATGGTGTTTTTTGATTGCCTGTAAATAAAGAAAAGCAAGAGATCATTGATTGTCTTGGTAATGTGTTGGTGACGGCTAATCCTGGTACAGGAAAGACATTATTGCTTGCGTATAAGTATTTGAGTCTTCTTGAATCTGGGGTGAAACCTGAGGAGATCCTTTGTCTTACGTTTACACGTAAGGCAAGAAAAGAAATGGAGGATCGTATAACTTCGCTGATAGATGAGAATAATTTATCTGTGGATACATCAAATATTTTTATTCATACGTTTCATTCGTTTGCTATGGATACGATTGATGATGCAAATCTTGTTTCAACGAATCTGTTACGATATGCTATCTTTCGATATCTTAAAGATCATGGTACCTTAAATTATGGTGACCGGTATCTGTTGGATACGATTGTTCCAAAGATGGAGAACCTTATCCGATATCTGAAAAGTTTCGGTATCACAAATGAGTTGGTCGATGTTGATAAAGTAAAAAATTATATCACTGATTTTAAGAATTATAGTAAGGAGGACCTTGAACGGTTTTTAATTATCTTTGTTGATATTTTCTGCTTCTATGAAGAGATGAAAGGGGAGGAAGGTCTTGATTACACGGATATGCTCATTGATTTTTTGAAACAGAAAAACATCCCTAGTTTTAGATTTGTTCTTGTTGATGAATTACAGGATGTAAATAAGATGGAGGCAGATATTGCGCTTTGTTCTGCTGATTCTTTTGTAGCAGTTGGTGATCAGAAACAAGCAATCTTTGGTTTTCAGGGTGGATCAATCCTTAATTTTCAGAAATTTTCTGACTCCACTTCTTTTGTTTTATCTGAGAATTTCAGAAGTACAAATGCAATACTTGAATATGCTAGGGTGTATTTCAGCTCAAAGACAAAGGAACAACATCATATCGATGAGCTAATGCATTTAGAGAATAAAACCAAAGAGTATGGGGAGAAACCTGTTATTTATGATGTTTCAAAAGAGGAGCGCTATACAGCTACGTGCAATCTTGCAAGATCAATAGCAAAAAACGGTGGTTCCGTTGCAGTTATTGCACGAACAAACACTCAGATCATGAAGATTTCAAAGGAAATGAAAAATCATGGTATCGATCATTCATCTACCTTTTTCTCGGCATCCTCAGAAGCACAAACATCTATTATCTCATTTTTAAAGGGAATGTTTAGCAGTGAGATTGCTAGTATCAAAAATGCGATGTTCACTCCGTTTTTCCCAATTTCTCTTCAGGATGCATTTATGTTATCTGAAAAAAAGGGTTTAACCCTTTGGGATATATATGATAAAAGCCCCTCGTTTAGGTACTTAAAGAAAAGACTTGGTAATATCGAGGATGTAAACACACTTTTTCATCAATGTATAATACCTATTTCAATGAGCTATGGTGAGGAATATCTACTGGCATCTCTTACTATGAAAGATGCATTCTTTGAGGCAATGCGTGTGATAAAAGAAAAAGACATTGATAATATCTCTGCTTTTCTTGAGTCCACTGATCTATTATCCTCAGAGTCTCATGTTGAAAAAGATATATTGCTGACAACAGTGCATAAGTCAAAAGGTAAACAATTTGATAATGTAATCTATGTTCCTACAAAAACACAGAACCGGTCTAATTTTCAGGATGCCGTTGTTAAAGCTATCCTCGCATCTCATGATATCAATGCAGAAGAGGAGCTTATGGAGGAAACACTGCGGGTGAATTTTGTCGCGTTCACACGTGCAAAGAACAATCTTTATATTGTGACGGATAAACCAAGGGAATATGAAAATGATGCAGTAATTGTTAAGGAGTTAACCGGTGAACATTTTGAAGATGTTGTTGATTCTGAGTATCAGAAACGAGCATTCAACCTTTTTGTCAATAAACAATATGATGAAGCAAAAAAACTTCTAGAAGAAAAAAAGATATGGATACAGGTTTTTGTAAAGAATCATTTTGAAAACCTAGAATCACTTTCTTATTCATCGATAACAACTGACCCCTATGAATATTTCAAAAGAAACATCCTAAGATTAGGTGTGAGCTCTGATGCGTTGAACATTGGTAGTGAAGTACATGTTCTTGCAGAAACCATAATTGAAGGTGGAGATTATACTGTAAAGGAAGAGCTGCAACCGTATGAAAGCAATATTGAACAATTGATCAAGAAGATCCATCAAGACTACCCAATTGATGTCCTTGTTGAAGAAAACATAAAGGTTCCAATATCCGATCTTACTGATACAGAAGAAACGATATTTTTCAGAGGAAAGATCGATGCGGTCTTCAAGAATGATAAGGATGAATATCTTATTGTAGACTGGAAGACAAGTAAAAATACAAACTATGGGTCAGATCATCGCAGGCAGCTCTCAGCATATAAAAAAGCATTTGCCATAAAAAACGAGATTCCAATAGACAATATAAAGGTTGCAATTGGATATATCAGCCTTAAAAAAACCATTGATGATGGAATACTTCGAACGGAGCTGGATATACGTCAGCCAACCACAAACGCCTTTAACACATTCTCAAAACATGTTGAAACCGTTCTGACCTGGAAAAAAAATACAAACATTTTTTTTAAGGATTTAAAGAAAGTAAAAAATGAAGACGCGTTACTTCGAAGTATCCTTGAACAATATGAGATGGAGACAATATGATAAGTAAAATGAATATGTAGTGTTGGTGCCACTATCTTGTTGGAACTGGTGAAGATAGTGTTTTTATATTCTTTTTATAACATGAATAACAAGCTGGTTTTTTCATGTTAGTCTTCATTGTCTCACCGCAAATATGACAATATTTTTCCTGATAATCTGGGTCTTTGTACTTTTTCCAACTATTATAACATTTAGCACACAAGGGATGCAGAAGGTCAAGAGATATTTTTGTTTTACACCTTATACAAAAACCATTTTTTTCAAGAGTGTTTTTATATTTTTTGTTATTTGGATATTTCGTTACTTTTTTAACCGAAATCCTAACTTCATCACTTATACGAATTAATCGTTTTGTTTCGTCATATATTGAATTATATAAATCAGGTTCATTTTCTCTGCTGACAATAATTCCCATTTCATTATTATTTTGTTGTGAAAATTCATAAAGATTCATTGAAGTGATCAATGCTTCGTCTTCATTGATATAGCATTTTGCATGCAGGTTATCACAGTAACTTGTCCTAATATAATTCATGGAGTTGAGCCAATCTGTTTCATCTGGCTGCAATTCACTTTTTCCATAGATTAAGCGAGTATCAATCTTCAATCGATTTTTATCTTCTAGAAGTTCTTTGATTCTCTTATTGATCTTTAGGAAGGGACTAATAAGAATCAGCCGATCACTTGCTTTTTTTATAATTCTTTCAAGATGGAATGAAACACCTGTAGTATCAAGAAACTCAGCCATACAATCACTATCGTCTAAGTTTATTAATTGTTTTCGATTTTACAAATCAAAAGAGTATAGATGTCAGAAAAAATTTTGAAATAAAAAGTCCAGGATGAAATCTAATTATATAACAGTTAAATTTAGATGTCTTCCTAAGTTTTGTTAATGATCAATGGATCAACAAACAATAGAACTATCTCTTGCTTGCTTTCACTTATACATAAATTAAACACCGCTCACCAATCACCTACTGCTCAATTACCTGCAACCTGCAAGCCATTAGATATCTTCTTCATACAAAACAGTTAAGATGTCAGCTAAAAGGCACACTTTACAAGCAAAATTAAGAGATAAAAACCACCAACCATCCTTCATAATTATCAAAGGCAGCAGTTACCTGTCATTCTTCATATGTGAAAAAGAGCAGTTTCTTTACCAAAAAATTTCTAACTTCAACAGAAGAAAAACACTCAATAATGCCAATCAAAAAAATTGTTTTACCTCTCGATATAACCTCTCCCTCCGGCCCACCCCAAAAAAAGTCTATGAACAATAGCATTTAATCCTGCCAATGTTATCAACGGCAGCAGGTGAATCATATATGAACTGTGGTAGCTACCCAATCGCGTTTCATAGATGAAAATCGGCAGTTTTTATAGCTGTTTTCTCCCATTACTTTTTCACACCTTAATGATTCGAATCTTACTCTAAAAAAATGAAAATGCTTAGAATAGTGTGTGGATTCATCTCATAACTATTTCGGAATTATTTCGGAATTATGTAATATGCGCCTTTTGTTGAACCTTTCTTTTGTAACAGTCCTTTATCTACTAACTCTCTCAAATCATTCAATGCAGTTCTACTTGTAATCTCTGGAAATAACGTTCTGTACTCTCTATTTGCTATCATCCCTTGTTTATCTGCGTATGCAAGAGCTTTTTTCTGCCATATTTGTTAAAAAATCTAGATAGAATCCTGCCTATGTAGTAAAAATATATATACTGTAAGCTCCTTTATAGTTTGAAACATGTCATATATCGAAGTGAAAAAAGTAAACGATGTTGAATATGTCTCCTTTGTTAAAAAATTCAGTTTCATGGGTAAGAAGTTTAGGATAAAAAATCACATTGGAAAAAACATTTCAACAGTCGATGAAAAGGATTATTTAAAGAATAATTTCGAGATGATTTCTCAGAGTGAATTAAGGTTACGAAAGGAGTTTTTAGATTTACTGGATCTAACCTACAATAAGGATATTATCTTTCAGAATGAAATGCGTTCTATTGAAATCAACAATCTATTTGAAATAAAAAATAATCAAGCATTGGTTTTTTTAGAATTTGCAAAAGAATTCATTTTTAATTCCAATAACATTGAAGGATCTAAAATTCCTGCCAAAGAAGTAAAAAAAATTATTGAAACAGGAAATAGCAAATATAAAAACAGAAACGAAGTAAAAGAAGTTTACAATTCGATTGATGCATTCGATTACATTCAAAAAGGATTCAAATTCAATGTCGCCTCCATTAAAAGATTATATTATATTCTCACAAAGAATCTCACCATGTCAAATGGAGGGTCATACCCTAAGGGATTCAAAAAAGTTGAAAATATTGTAAACAATCAAAAAACCGTACCACCAGATCAGGTTGAATGGGCATTAGAGAATCTTCTTAACAACTATAAAGAAAATAAGAAAACCACTTATCCCTTAAAGTTAGCTTTTGATTTTCATCTAACCTATGAATATATACATCCATTCATTGATTGTAATGGAAGAACTGGACGATTGATTATGAATAAGATTTTGATGAATCATGGATATTTCCCAATACTTGTGTATAAAGATAATGCAAAAGCCTATTTTAATGCAATTTCAAAAGGATTAGAACAATCATCAAAAAAGAAATATTATCAGTTCATGCTTGAACAAACAAAAAAAACATATCAGGATTTTTATGTGAAAATAAAAAATTACTAAAAGGACAACATAGTACTTTCATATCACCCTATAAGATAAGTGAGGTGGAGGAGGGGTAAGATATACCAAATATTCTTAACCTAGAATTATATTAATCCTGTTTGTTGTTGTATTATGACGAGAAAAGAGCCTAGCCATAAAGAGTGGAATGAATTGTTTGCAGCTGCTAAACGGTTTAAACAACATGAATGCTGGAATGATATGCATAATTCTGATGTTTTTGGCGTGAAAAATCCTGAAACAGGTGAGATTGGATACTGTTGTGTAATGGGAAACGCAGGCCAACATTATTCCTTAGCAGTGTACAAGGGATCAGTTGGATTAGATGGATTGCTTAAAATATTTAATGATGAAGTGGATGCAACTGGGTTTAATGCTTTGCATGTTCAGCATTGTTTGATGGCTTCTTTTGAAGATCGAAAATTCATAGATAAAAAAGATTATGCATTGATCAAAAAACTAGGGTTATCTTTTAGAGGGAAGAATGCTTGGCCGCTTTTTAGGGATTATACGCCTGGTTTTTATCCATGGTATATAACATCTGATGATGCTCGATTTTTAACCATTGCATTGGATCAATCTATTATTATAGCAAAGAGAGTTAAAGAAGATCCTGATTTATTATTTCCAGAAGATGATGAGTTCAAATATTTAGTAAGAGTGACACAGAAGAAGAATGATACTATTATTTGGAATGATGCTTGGCTTGTTCCAAAAGCAATCAATCAAAAACATCTATCCGTTGATTTTATGAAACATCACTCGTATAAGACTCGGTTTGAACACATTAAAAAGAATTGTAAAAAAAGAAATGATGTATGGGAGGTTGATATTTCTTATAATCCTCAACCAATTCAGGAGAAAAAGGAACAACGACCGTATTATCCAAAGGTGATGATGTTTGCAGATCATCACACGGAAATGATCCTTTCGTTTGCAATAACCCAACCTGATACGTATCAGAAAGAATACGTTGATGAATTTCTTTCATTTGTCGAAAAAAACGGGTTTTTACCAAAAGAGATTATCGCCGCAGATGAAGAATTTCTGGCATTGATTCAACCCGTAACAAAAGAACTTGGTATTGACTTGTTTAAAACTGATTATTTAGACGTTATTGAAGAGGTAAAACAGACGATGGGTGATTTTTTTAGATAACAAAGAGTTAGATAAAACCTAAGTGTATGCTTTATGCTGGTAGTCACGTTGGAATAAATACTTCCCACACCTTATCTCTGATGCAGGAAAGAAGAGTACTTCTTTTTTGTGTTTGTCTTATCCTAATTTTTTTCCTCTAGTATTTTTTTAAGATTTTCTCCTTCTTCGGAAACATGTCTGTCATGTTCTTCAAATAATTTTTTCATACTTTTTTTAAAGAGTTTTTTATAAAGATGTCCTGCTCGAAAGTAGCTAATTGCTGTGAATACTGTGTTTGATCCTTTTGGTTCTATAAGCCATTTAATTTCTGGTGAAAATAGAGAAACAGGGAATTTTAATGTAAAAACAATTTTTCTATTTGGTATTACTTCTTTTATTTGTGCATTATATTTCTTAACTTTTTCAAAGATTAGTTGTTCACAATAAAATTTTGATCCAAGCTCGAATGGTTTCCCCTCTGTCCAAATTAGTTTTATATGATCTTTTGGATGCATTGTTGTATAGTTTTCTGGGTTTTTTAAATAATTCCACATCTTTTCAGGGGTTGTTTTTATTTCTATTGAATGACTTAATTCTAATCTTTTACATAATGGCATTTATTTTATTCCTCCTATTTTTTTATAAGCATTTAATATTAATCCTGATTTTGCCCCAAGAATTCTTTCTAAAAAATCAATTGTTGCCAGTAACATTTTTGTATATTCTTCAGAACCTGGTTTTATATTATAAATTCCTTGCATCACCATTGAAGATACTCCAATAAAAGCTTTAGCTGCTTCTTGTGGATAGGCTGTGTCAAATATTTTTTCTTTGACACCTTGAGAAATTATTTTTGATAATGGCTCTGAGATCATAACAGGTAGTTTTCTTTCAAATTTATGATGAAGATGAGCATTTTTATCCTCATGTAAATATTGTATTAGGCTTTTTCTGTTGTTTCTAAATGATGATGAGAAATGGAAAATTTTTATTATTTTTTCAAGTGCGTTAGATCCTTTTTCATTTGCAATTTTTTGCATACCTTCAACTGTTTGATTAATGTATTTGTCGGTTATTTTATCTAGAATTTCTTCTTTTGTTTTGAAGTAGTAATAGTATGTTCCTTGTGCAACTTTTGCCTTTTTGACAATATCTGATATTGCAGTTTTTTCATATCCTTTTTCAATGAATAATTGTTCTGCAATAGCTATTAATTCTTTTCTTCGTTCCTTTGGATCTTTCGTTATTCTCATTTATCAATCTCCAAATGACTGACTGTCAGTCAATTATATGATGTTTTTAGTATTTATAATTATTCTTTTAAAATATTCAAAAAGCAATAATATGTTAGTGTCATATTTTTTAATCGTTTGAATTATAAGTTGAATATAAAGTAATGGATGAAAAACCATAAATCGGAAAAATTTATATCTGTTGAAGTTAGTTAGCTTAGCCGGATTTGAACCAGCGACCTCTGCCATGTGAAGGCGGTTTTTACCATTTATTTTACTAAGGTAATCACGAATAGTATTGTCTAAAAAAGTACTGATTCTTATCTTGTGGTGATGTGCTATTTTATGCAGTTCTCCATCACTGATTATAGACGTGCGAATCTTTGTCGTGGCACTAAAAAGTATATGCTTTTCAAATAAATACCTTCGTCTAGACCGTCAAAAAAAATCATCTTGTAGCCGAGGTAATTTCAACTCTATATATTTTCCTTTTTTTTCTTTATATAGATTAAATTTTACCTGGCTGCCTTAACTACCAACTTGTTTAATGTTAAACAGTTCTAAGATAAGACATGGGAATCTTACCCTTTTCTCTACATCGTTTTGAAAGAGATGTAGTATGGCGATGGTTGTTTTTGCTGAGAGGAATCAATATTTGCCTTATGGGGATTATTTTTTAGAATGATTTATGAACCGAGTTTATGATTTCTTGTTAAGGAAATTGAATAATATATATTGGAGGAGACATAGGTATTTATTAAAAAGAAACAAACATCATGGAAGGGAACAGTAACAAAAATCAAAGAAGATATTTATAACCCTGGTGTTTACTCCGAAAATAACACCAATTTTAAGGATTATGTTGATATCTACTATCGTACCGATAGTGGTAAAAAAGGTAAGGTTCATTTGTACAAAAGCAAATTTGACAGTTTGTATTCATAATTGAAAGTGGGTGATCAATTGATTAAAGAAGCTGGTAAAGAATATCCTGAACTGGCAAGAGCTGAAACATGCATAAACAACCGCTAAATACTCCTGAGCAATGGGATATAAATATATCCATTTTAAAAAACCCATTGCTCTGGTTTCAACTGTGCATGGTCGCACTGTTGGCCGCTTCGTATCTTATGTTCTTAATGGTAGGAATTAATTTATTCGAGTACCATTGGCAAGATATTCCGGCCTCCCTGGGTGTTGGATTAGTTGTGGGAGGAGGGCTATTCATTGCCTTAAGCCTGGTTTTGTTTGTAATGAACTGGCGGGGTATACCAACCAAGTTTGTTTTACAGGATAAGCACATTGAGCAACATACGCTTGCCAGGGGAAAGAAAATAGCCAGTTTATTTAGCCTCTTTGGCATACTTTCTGGAAAAAGTGCGGGTTATACGGCAGCTGGTGCTACTTTGTTGGCACATTCCAGAGAGCAGATAGCAGTTGAGTGGAAAGATGTGACTAGCCTAAAAGTATTTCCTAAGCGGAATGAAATTCAGCTTCATAATGAATGGCGTACGGTTATGCAGGTGGTTTGTCCTGAGAATCAATTTGATAACATTCTACAATTCATTCAACAAAAAACTGAAAAGAATAAACTTCCAGAAAGCGTAAAAGGAAACACGGAAACTCCATTTGCAAAGAAAGTCATACTAAGCATATTTTCGTTAATTTTTGGTATTTTTTTACTTCCACGCCTACCGATTCATTATGTAGGTGTTTTCACCATCGCAACGACGATATTTGCCTTTCTGGCTTTATGGTCGAGTGGTTTAAAACAACGCATATTTGCTGGAGTACTTTTTTTGCTACCCATTATTGGCATTAGCCTGGCTTTTTTAGCAGGAGAAGTGGAGATGCACCATCAAGGCGCTATTTATGCACTAATAATCGAGCTCATAGCACTGGGTTTCTTTCTGATTTTAGGACTAGGTGTTGTCTTAAAAATCATAAAGTAGAGAAGTGGATCTGGTTTGTTAAAGGGGCCGGATACATTGCTGATAGGATCAAGAAAAGTAGGGGACCACTGGGTGATATTTGGTATCTGGATGAAGTCTTTATTGAAATAAATGGGGTACAGCATTAATTATGGGGAGCAGTCGATTAAGACGGATTTTTTTTAATTCAATAAAAACCAAAGAAATACTAATACACCAACAACAAGTAATGCTAATGCAATTGCTAACGATATTTTCCGCATCTTCTTTTGTTGAGGTGTGGGTTGTTCCTGTTTTCTACTACCTTCTATACTGCCACCAATCCCTGCACCGATTGCCACTCCGATTGCAATGCCAATAGCAATATTATCCATCAAAATACCGAAGATAATACCAATTGTAAATCCAATACCATAACCGATGCCCCAACCTCCACCTTTCGGAATTCTTGATTTTTTCTCTTCTTCTATCGGACCTGTTTCCTCATCTTTAACCATAATTCACCAAATATGGCAATAAATGAAAAAAATAAATGGTTTTGTACCGACTCT
>NJDG01000047.1 GCA_002254885.1 Thermoplasmatales archaeon ex4572_165 | reverse complement strand
GTTTTTTTTATCCCTTAATTTTCAAAGGTAGATAAAGAACATAAAAAATACAGAAGAACTCAATGATTCCAGCAATTAAAATTGCATAATATGGCAGATGTGACCAACTTATATAATGCCAAATGCCAAGTATGCATGTTGCAATAAATGCGATGATAATGTAAATAATCGTTCTTTGTTTTTTACTTCGATTTTCAAACATTGACTTTTGAATACACTATTTCATACATATAATTTTCATAAAAAATAGGATATTTGCATATTTTCACAAAGAAAAAAAAAGATTTCATGATTCTTCCTAAACAGTGTTTAATATTTGAGAAGAATTATTCATTTAAGTGTATTATTACAATCTGTTTCATTAAATATAAAACTGTAAGTATCTGTTTTATATTTCATTTGGATGTAAGAATGGTTAAGAAGAACAACATGCAGAGGAAGAGGTATCTTGGATGTATCCATTAATTCGCATTTCAGATAATAAACGGATTATTGCACTATGGTTATTGCGATGTTTTCTTTTAATTTCATTTTTTATTGAAATATCAAATCAAAGATGGCCAATTCTATATATGAATATCCTTGTTATCGGTGTTTCTTTTTTACCTTCGTTTCTTAAACGAATCTTTTCAATTTCTCTTCCATTTAGATTTGAAATTTTATTTCTTTCATTTCTTGTTTTTTCTGTATTAATTGAGAAGGTGTTAACTGGGATTCTAATTGAGCTTATACTTGGAATGTTTTATGGCGTGGTTGGTTTCATAATCATGTATATTATTTATATGAATAGTAAAATTAAAATTAACTATTCTCTAATTATGCTTTTTTCTTTTTCGTTTAGTGTTGCGATTGGTGCTATATGGGAGGTATTTCGTTTTCTATTAATCTTTTTTTTAAAGTTTAATTTTGGAGAAATGAATGAGTATGCTACTGCAATTGGCTTAATTCTTACAATTACTGGTGCATCAATAATTTCTATTGTAATCTTTATATATACACGATTTTTAAAGGGAAAATTCTTCCTAAATCTTGCTGATGATGTTGCCCGAGCTAACCCAAATCTTTTTTCAATCTCAGAAAATCGTGTTTTAGATATTGAACATATAATCTCAAATGGTGAAAATGAAAATGTTGAATTCAAATCAACTCTACGAACAAATGTTCATACGGGAAATATTGATAAAAAAATGGAATTTGCGGTGTTGAAGGCCATTGTTGCTTTTTTTAATACAAATGGTGGAACCCTCATAATTGGTGTTCGTGATAATGGATCAATTGAAGGAATTGAGATAGATGGATTTGATAATCAAGATATGTATTATCGTCATTTTACTAATCTATTTAAAAAACATATTGGAAAAGAATATATGCCTTATTTGAAAACAAAAATTATTGAAATAAAAGGAAAACATATACTTTTAGTTGAATGTGCAGTTAGTCAACATAATGTATTTTTAAACTATGAGGGTGAAGAATTATTCTTTATTCGTTCTGGACCAACAAGCATCATTCTTAATGGAAGAGATCTAATCTCGTATATCACTAAACGATTTTAATTAATATCAACTCTTAGATCTGAGAGTTTGAAATGTTTTTCTGTTGTTAGCCAGTGATCTGGAAGATTACTACTTTTCACTCCATCACTTGGATTATAATAATATACATCATTGAAAAACGCCCAATATTCTTCTACAGGATATGGTCTTGTTTTGAAATAATCAATTTCAACTCCTGAGCTATTAATTAGTTGATTTGTTTCATCATCCCAATAAGGACCACTGGTTGGTTCAAGTTCATACCATCTATTATTTGAAAAAACTTGTACCCATGCATGTCCACCACTACCACTACCAAAATCAACAAGTCCAATACAAACACGGACATGTTTTTTTGAAATTCCAAGTGTTTCAAGAAAACTTACAAGAGTATATGCCTGACTTTCACAATCACTTGCCATACCATCAACAGGATTGTTAGGATAAAGTGTTTTATTTGAAGTATTCAGTATGAAATCTTTTGGTTTCAGCCATTTCTCAGTAGTTCCATGCATAGTAAAATCAGAAACCCATGTCCAACTCACTGCTGCATTATATGCATCGATAACTCCCGTTAAACTATTTGATTGAATGTAACTGTTAACTGCTGGATGATTTGGTGTGACAAATGTCTGGTAGTATGATAGTCTTTCAGTTTTTGTAAAATTACTCTTTGGTTCAAGGATGCCCTTATTGTCTTTTAAACGTTTTATCATGTTAAATTTTTTCAGATCTTCTCTTACTCTTTGTTTAAATTCCAAGAGTTCTTGATCATAATTCACATCTGAGTTTTGATTTATAAAAAAATAAATAAATACAATTGAAGACACAATAATGGCTGCTAAAATTATTGAAATGATATTTTTTTTGCCCATCTAGTTTTTTGAAATCATTTAGGAATAAATAACTTTATTCATTTTTTTAAAAAATGATGGAACGTGATGTTTTATTTTACAATACAATCAGCTAATCAGAGTATGATATTTGTTTAATTTTATATCTGCTCTTACTTGATTTTCAACCTTTTTTTTATCTCATAAAAAAGGGTTCAAAGAGAAAAAAAATGAGAAGTAGTATTTATAAACAACTATCTTAATGCAGGTTTCCTAGGTAATTTATTAATTATGTTCATCTGGATGTGATATGTATGATAGAAATAACTATTCAAAATATTGTGGCATCAACAATTTTTGCTGAGAAATTAGATTTAGATATGATTGCTCATTCATTGGAAGAATCAGAATATGAACCTGAACAGTTTCCTGGTTTAATCTATCGGTTGAAAGATCCAAAGACTGCGACATTATTGTTTAGAAGTGGTAAAGCAAATTGTACGGGTGCTAAAAACATTGAGGATGTACGCAAGACAATTAATATCATTGCAGACCGGTTAAGAAAAATTGGTATTGATGTTTTCAAGGATGAAGATCTTGGTATAACGGTTCAAAATATGGTGGCAACAGCTAATTTAGAAGGTGAATTTAACTTAAATGAGGTTGCAATGGGTCTTGGACTGGAAAACGTTGAATATGAACCTGAACAGTTCCCGGGTCTTGTATATCGTATTGATGAACCAAAAGTTGCAATGTTGATTTTCAACTCTGGAAAAATCGTTTGTGCCGGTGCAAGAATAGAAGAGGATATATCAATTGCAGTTGAAAAACTGAAAAAGGATCTTATAGCATTAGATCTTCTTCAATAAATCCATTTTTTTGTTATTGGAAATATATGTATTTTCAGTCATATTATCAAAAAATATGGAAATGGCCATGTTCACTTGCATAAATTTGAATTGGGGGGACATATTTTCTATTTTTTTTTAATATGATTAGTATTGACCTTTATTATGTTGATTTGAATACCTATAAAGTTCATTTTTTTAGTAAACATTAACTAGTGAGTCCTTATTTACCCTAATTGAGGTATATAATTATGGCATTTGAACATGCTGGATATGTATTACATAATAGAACCGTAGAGCTTAAAGGTGGAAGAACACAAACAATTTATTATTTCTGTAAAAAAGGAAATACTCCCAAAAGCGGGGAACCTTGTGATAAACCAGATAACAAAGTAATTGGTATCAACAAGAGAACGGGACTTCCATATTTAAAAAATAAATAAACCCCCCTCTTCTTTTTCTTTTTTTTAAATTTTAATTTATATTCAATAGTAATGGTTTTTGAAGTATCATATGAGTCTAGATTTGAATATTTTTTCAATGGTGAAATAACCTTGTTTTATTAAAAAAAATATAGATAGATGTGATGGTGCACATGCGGGTAGTTATGCATTGGAATAAATTCTTTTTAAATAGGGCGTGACATATTTCTTTTGGGAAAGTGGATGTAATGAAGGATGCAATAAATGAATGTACTTCTCGCGAGTTTGTAAGACCAATGGTCACTAGATCCTTGCGAAGAAGTAATGTACGGAAAAAAATTGCAGAGTATCTATTTGATATTAGTCCAAGTTCAAGTTATACTTCTGAAATAGCCTACAATGTTAAAACAACGCCTACCAATGTATTGGGCGCAATACGAGGTATGGAACCTAGATATGGGGAAGAAGAATCACTTATCAATTTGAATATTGTTGAACTTATTGAAAGTAAGAATATAAAATTATACAAGCTTACAGACTTTGGAAAAGAAATTGTTCAATCAATAAAAGAATAATCTCTTTAATCCGATTTTTTTTCTTTAACTGATATAATCATCTTAGTTTCTTATATTTGAAATAAGAATTTTAGACAATGATATTTTCAATCATCATTTTTTAAATTTTTTTAATCGTTCTTTTCAAATTAGTAGTATCTAAAGGTTTTTCTATTGTTTTCTTGACCAAATATCAAGCCTGAACTAGTATCTATGGACATATTTTTTTTCATTTATTCCAACCTTGCTACCGCAGGATTATTTCTCTTTTCTTTGAGATACTTTTATATTAATTGCTACCTTTATCCTATGAGGGTAAAAATAATGAAAAAAACATTCCTATCATTTGTTCTAATTGCTTTTCTTATTTTTTCATCGTTTCATAGCTGTGCAAATAGCGATTCTTTTTCTATTACACAAGCATCTATTGAATCGTCAACTGATACAGGTGATTCCTTAGAATGGGCGGATGGAACATTTGAATGTATCATCTATGATAGTTCAGGTATGCAAATTGGTGGTATATCTGGTTATTTAACTCAGGGTAGAAACCCTACTGTTGGTTCTTTTCAAGGATCTTATACTAATATTGATGGAGTTTTACAAGGAACGATTCATGGATTTTATAAAGGGGATAAACTTGTTGGTTTTTTGAAGGGTGCTGATTCTTTTACATCTATGTTTTTGGGGAAAATAACGGGTAATTCAACTCATTTCAGTGCCGAGATAAAAAGTACGTCACTAGGGGACATATATGTATATGGTGTTCATTCTGATTCGTTTCTTCCAATGTTAACAGGTGAATATGATGTTGGTATTGTCTCGTATCATCTTGTTGATTCAAATCGATTGGAGCTTTTCACAGATCAACCTGATGATTATCGGGAGATGATGCTTCAAATATGGTATCCAGCGGCAAAAGGAACATCTACTGAGCGAACATCCTATATGGATACGATAACATTTGAATGGTTGTTTAATAGATCACCTGTGCCGTTGATTACAATTCCTGATAATGCATATGAGTTTGTTAGACCTTATAGCATGAATGCTCCATTTGCAGATACATCTGAACGTTTTCCAGTTATAGTGTTCTCTCATGGGTATGATGGAGTATATCAGATATATACTTCTTTGATAGAGGATATCGTAAGTCATGGATTTATCGTGGCATCCATTAATCATCCATATATTGCAGGTATCACGGTGTTTCCAGATGGAAGAACGACTTTTGTTGAACCGATCAACGGAAACATCTCAATTGAATCTGTTGTATCTGATGTTACTTTTGTTCTGGACTGGCTTGAAAGTATCAATCAAACAGATGAGATTCTTGCAGGAACAATGGATTTGAATCATATTGGCATGTATGGACATTCGTTTGGGGGTGCAGCAACTGCTATTTGTTGTTATCAAGA
>NJDG01000046.1 GCA_002254885.1 Thermoplasmatales archaeon ex4572_165 | reverse complement strand
GTATTTGAAAACCCAATCTTTATGAAAGGAACAGAAGAAATATTTACTTATGTTTCAGAATCAAAAGCATTTAGCATTGTTGGAGGTGGCCATACCGTTGCAGCAATAACAAAGCTTGGACTTGAACAAAATATCTCACACATTAGCACAGGTGGAGGAAGCCTTGAAAAATTCATGATGGGAGAAAAACTTGTCGCAGTTGAAGCATTAAAACAAGCAAAACAAACTCATACTGTAAGAGTATAGTACGAGTTAGAAGAAAAGATTTTTTCATGATTCTCTTTTCTTTTTCTTAAATTGGGCTGATAGATCAGCTTGGAAGATCGCTACCTTCGCAAGGTAGAGGCCGCGGGTTCAAATCCCGCTCAGTCCATACTACTTCCTCGAAGAGGTTTTCTGTAAGAGCACATAAATTTGCCATCTCTTAATTTCTTCTATATTTTTACCATCATTAATGTGTAATCATCATGTATGATATAGTATCAGTTGCCATTTGAAGATTTTTCTACTGGACTAAAATTGTTATTGTCATTAACAACTCTTCGTTAAAAAGGACATTTGGGAGATTTCACATTGATTCTTTTTTTATGCTAAAAAACGAATCTTTGATAAGTTGATTTGTGGGACCATCAAATTCTAGCCATGTGATCACTTGATTTGAATAATTTTTATGATGCCATTGTTTCGTTTTAACGACATGTAATAATCCACTTGTATCCATCATAGAAGTATTTGCTATGACATAAACATTGATCTTTGTGTTTCCTTCATTTATGCTTGTAATCGTCATCGGATAAAATGGTTGTTCTGTTTCAAAATGAAATGTCAACGGGGTTGCAAAACCCTGCCTAAATTGTTTGGTTGCCCATGCTATTTGTTCTGATGTATTGTACATATTAGTCATATTGATTCTGTTGACAATAAAATATGTATCATTACACAAGCAATACTGCTCTAACACGTCTGTTGCTTTTATTGAAACATTAAACTTGTTGGCTTGTAACCAATCTAGAAGATCTGTTGCATTTGTTGCTTGTAATATTGCAATATCATAGATATCAATCTTTGTTGTATTAACAAGATGTACTGTGTCTTCTTTACTCATATCTGTTAAAAATAAAGTATCAGATGAAAGAGGGATATATAACAACAAAATGATAAATATTAACAATAATGAGATAGAAAAAAAGATCATATGTTCGTTAGTTTTTATTTTTACAATCCCAATATATATAATAATAAGGGTGCTAAAAAGGAGAGTTAAGAGCAGATTTGATAAATCTTTTTGACTGTTTTCTTTACCTATTGATTGTGTTTCTGCAAACTTATATGCAATCTCTTGAAAAATATGTGAATCTCCTTTTGTTACTGTTGGAGTAATTTTTGAATACAGGGGAACAATCCATGCAAGATCAGTAATATTTCCAGATGTGAATCGTGATGATATTGTCATTGTCTGATTTGTTCCATCCCATTCAATCACTGCTTTTTGATCGGGTAAATAGACATGCTCTTCAAAATCAACATTCCAAAAAATACAACCATCCGCTGAAATAAATGGAGCTTCAAGAAGTGGAATAATCAATAGGAGTAACAATACAAAATATCCTGTTCTCAAACTCTTTTCCCCCTATGTATATATCTAACAGGTATATTCATAATGAACAAGAGATATTCAATTATTGATAGGGTTAAAACTCCAGTATCAACAATGATGAGTTGTTCATTTATGTTCCTCCTATTTGTTTTGTTTTTCCAAATCATGTTGATCCATCACCAAAGAGCAGATATTTATAGCCATACATGTACTATCGTAAAATGTTTCATTTTTTTAAAACAAAAACGGATGATTTATAAATAATGAATGAAATCAACACTGTTGATGTTAGGAATTACTCTTGGGAAAGAAACCTTAAAAGCCTTATCCTCAGATATCCGCATTGATATCCTTCGCACATTAGAATCTCGGAAAATGACTGTATCTGAACTGAGTCGATCAATGAATATGAACAAGACAACAATCTATACACATCTCATAATTTTAAAAGAAGCTGAGTTAATAAAACGTCGGGAGCGACATGGACATAAATGGGTATATTACCGTTTGAGTTTTTCTGGTATGTCTATCCTACATCCTGAACAGACCAATTTTTTAGTATCCTTGACTTTCATAGTGCTCTCTTTATTAACTATGTTATATTTCATAGCCCCATTGGCTCAATTTAATGTTTTGGTTCAAGATTCTCCACCCATCCAACCAAAGAATACTACATCACCAGACATGATAGTTATTTTTATAATACTCAGTATTATTATGTCTATTATTTGTTTAATCTTATTACTTATACGTCAGAGAAAAATAAAAAAGTTACAGAAACATATACAAAAATGATGAATTATAGTAATATTTCATATAAATGAACCAATTTTCTTTAACTTTTATTTTTCCAATATTGATTCTATTCAATCTTTCTAGATAAATAATAATCAAATTTTTTCATCACTTCTCGTTTATTATTTTAATATGTTCAATGTAAAAGTTAGAAAAAATATTAAATAGAGTACTGGTATCTTATAGTAGTGGAGTGTTATATGAAGATCTTACTAGTATTCCCAAGAATTGAACATGGCGTGACAACAGTTAAGGATAAAAAACGATGGGCAGCTATTTTACTTGGTTACCCTGCAATTACTCTTCCGCATCTAGCTGCTGTTACCCCAAAAGAGCATGATGTGGAGATTATCAATGAGAATTATGATGATCTTGATTTCAATGCTGATGTTGACCTTGTGGGAATCACATGTCTTACTATGACTGCTCCTCGCGTTTATGAAATTGCTGATGAGTTTAGAAAACGAGGTAAAACTGTTGTTCTAGGTGGTTTTCATCCGTCTGCAATGCCTGATGAAGCTATTGCACATGCTGATTCAGTAGTTATTGGTGAAGGAGACATTAGTTGGGGAAATGCTATTAGAGATTTTGAAAAAGGACGGCTAAAAAAGTTTTATCATCCGGAAGAACAGGTTGATTTATCTACTATTCCACCCATTAGAAGAGATTTAATTAAACATATGCCTCTTGCAGGCGGGGTTCAATCAACAAGAGGTTGTCCTCATAGATGTGAGTTCTGTGCTATTACAAGTTTTTATGAACATGGCATGAGACAGAGACCTGTTGAAAAGGTTGTCGATGAAATTGAACAGATGCCCAATAAAATATTCATTCTTCATGATCCTCATCTAACTGCATACCCACAGTATGCAAGAGATCTTTTCAAAGAGCTTATTAAAAGAAATATCAATAAAGGATGGATTGCCAATGGAACATCAAATGTTTTAGGGAAAGTTGATGATGAGTTTCTTAGGCTTGCAAGAAAATCTGGTTGTGTCGAGTGGTTTGTTGGTTTTGAATCAGTGAATCAAGCAGCTTTAAATCACATTCAGAAAACACATAACACAGTTAAAAATTTTAAAAAGATGATTAAAAGAATTCATGATTATGGAATGACAATTCAAGGTGGAATTATTTTTGGATTTGATGAAGATACACTTGATACATTTGAATATACATTAGATCAAATTAAAATTATGGATATGGATGTACTTGAAATTAATATTTTAACACCCTATCCAGGTACTCCTCTTTTTGAACGTTTTGAAAGAGAGGGACGTATTTTTACTAAGGACTGGTCTAAATATAATCAGATTGATGTGGTGTTCAATCCAAAGAATATGACTCCTGAGGAATTAAAAGAAGGAGCAGGATACGTTGCAAAAGAATTTTATTCTATACCAAATATTATTATTCGGAATTTAAAGATTTTATCAACCATTAAATCCCCATCATTTATTTTACCAGCAGGAACAAATATTTCATTTAGAAAATATTATAAAAATGATTTACCTATGTAATCTATGGCAAATGAAATATGTTTTTCTTGATATCATAAGCATTATATATGTAGTATTTATTTATTGGAATTCCTATGAATAATACTCCCGCATGGATTGTTAATTTGTATTTTTTTGCCTATAAATATTATCAGAAGTTTCATCATTTTTTAATTCCAGTTTTCAGAAAGAAAAGTAATAATAAGGTTTTTTGTGTTGGATTCTGGAAAACCGGGACTACATCCATCTATAAAGCATTCAATATTCTTGGATATCGTGCAGGTAGATTAATACATGAAGGTAAAGAACCAAAAAAAGGATGGATACATTATATAAAAAAATGTAACTATGATGCATTTACCGATGATCCTATGTCTTTTATCTATAAAGATCTAGATAAAACATTTCCAGATAGTAAATTCATATTAACAGAGAGAAACACTCAATCATTTGTAAAAAGTTATATTAATTATTTTAAGGGAACTGAATTTGAAAAAACTGCCGATGAAATTGATGAAGTAATTGAGAAATATGAGTCTTATTATAAAGAGGTAAAGGACTATTTTAAAGATCGAGCAGATCAACTTCTTGTCATCGATGTTATTGGTGGCGAAGGCTGGGAGAAACTCTGCCCATTTCTAAATAAACCTACTCCAAAAAAGCCATTTCCTCATAAAAACAAAGGTCGATATAAGAAATAAACTAGAGATTAAAGATAAAACTATTGATGATAAACGTTTGAAATAGAATTAATAACCCACCTCAATTGATATTTTTATGCCCTCATTATTGCCATAATAAAAAGAAAGATATGATTTGTAGATATTTAATTTTAAGATATCTGCAAATCATCTTTTAATTTTTCACCAAATATTAATTCTCCACGTATCACTATCAACATACATTCCACGAGAATATGCTGTATATTTCAGATAATATACACCCCTATCCACCGTTGCTTCAAACCCTCCACTATCATAAAGCCCTGGGCCATTTGGTGATAGATCAGATCCCCCGGGATTTCCACTATTTTCAGGGTATGAAATTGATACACAAATTTCCTGACCATCTGATCCTACAATACCTATCTCAATACTAAATTCACCAGTTACATCTGGTGCAACATCAGGCCCATGGTTTATTATCGTTGCTTCCCAATTTATCCAAGAACATTGTTGAAAATTATGATCACCATTTGTTTCCCAGATATTTACCTCTAAGTCAAAATCATAACATGGGTCCGGATCTCCTGCATCATTTGGATCTCCCGGATCACTATATTCTCCAAATACTGTTGATGGTGCTACCGATAGACCAATAATGGTCATTGCTATTATGCCTATTAATAAAATTTTTTTCTTCATTTTTAAATCATCTCCTTTTATGTTTTTCAATTTTTTTTTTTGTTTTGTTTTCTATTTTCTTTCATTTTTTTAAAAAACAATTTTAATTGTTACTTTGCCTCTATTTTTTACACCCTCCTTTTGTAATATCACTCCCTTTTATGATCTTAAAAAGTAAAATGCAGTTATATATAAATATATATATACCTTATTGATTATGTTTATATATCATATATTTAATTCTAACTTGACTTTGTCACATTAGATTTTTTTTGTTAAATCATAACAATCATCTATAGCATTCTATTTAAACATCTGACCATCTATTATGTGATGGATGGGATGCAAAAATGAAATTTTTATTATCTGTAATAGACATACAAGAGTCTTATG